>NZ_MUNH01000083.1:0-16130 GCF_002154615.1 Streptomyces recifensis | reverse complement strand
TCCCCCAGCACCACGCCGACCTCCCCGGCCGCCGTCCGCTGCACGGTCAGGCGCCAACTGCCGCTGGCGGCGAGGGCGGTGGCCCACACCTCGCCGTGCTCCTCGTCGGCGGCACCGGTGTCCAGCGCGACCCACGGGTTGGCCTGGTGACCGGTGTGGCCACGCCTGCTGGTCAGCGTGGTCTCGCCCACGGCCACCTCGGTACGGGCGAGCCGGTGCTCGTCGGACCAGCCGCCGTGCACGGCCGACATCCGCCACCGTTGCCGCCGGGGCAGCGGCCAGTGGGCGGCGGCGTGGCGTACGAGGAGCAGCGAACCGGTGGCGCCGGTGTGCTCGAACTCCGTCCAGCGTTCGACGACATCGGCGCCGGGCGGCACCCGGTAGTGCGTCTCCCACGCCAGCGGCCGCACCCGGTCCCGCAGCGAGACGGCCAGATGCCCCGCCCCGACCACCCGGACCTCGGTGACCTCGGGCTCGACCGGACTCTGCCCGTCGGCGAACCGGACCTCCAGCGCCGGCATCCCGAACCGCGCGCCGCCCTCGACGGGATACTCCTCCACCCCGTCGAAGCGCCCGGCGAAGCTGTTGTCGTGCTCGCTCCGCACGGGCAACCCGACCGCGTCCCGCAGGGGCACCTGCGCACCCCAGTGCACATGCAGCACGAGACCCCGCGAGCGGTCCACCCGCAGGACGTAACAGGTGGTCCGGGTCCGCAGCACGACGGTGCCGCTGGGCTCGTCGTACTCCGCGGGCAGCACTCCGTCACCCATGTTCGCGGACGACGACCACTCCCCCGGCGGGGACCAGGGCGCCGCGGTCGCCGACCTCGGCGTCCAGCAGCCCGGTGCCCCGCACCGGGACCGTCACGTCGTCGTCGGTGTGGTTGATCAGGAACAGATAGCCGCCCTGCGGCCCTGTCCGACGCACCGCTTCGACCCCCTCGGCGGCGACGGGACGCACACCTGCGTCCTCGGCCGACGCCCGCATCAGCTCGCGCAGGGTGCCGGCCGAGGGGCGCGTGGCGACGTACCGCGCGCTGCCCCGGCCGTACGCGTGGCGGGTGACGGCCGGACCGCCTGCGGCCGGACCGCCGCCGGGGTGGTCCGCGAAGCGCAGGACGACGGAGCAGCCGCGCGGCTCGACGCGTTCGGCCCAGTCGTGCGCGAGGGTGCCGTCGTCAAGCCGCGCGGCCTCGCCGGGCCTGAGCGGCAGATACTCGTCGACGCGCAGCCCGAGCACGTCGCGCAGGGCACCTGGGTAGCCGCCGGGCCGTACCCGGTCCTGGGCGTCGACCACCCCGCTGAAGCAGCCGACGGTCAGGTGGCCGCCCTGGCGGACGTATCCGTCGAGGTTGCCGGCGTCCCGGTCGGAGAGCAGATACAGGTTCGGGGCGACGACCGCGCGGTAGGGCGTCAGGTCGGCGCCCGGCGGCACCACGTCACACGTGAGGTTGAGCGACCACAGGGCGGCGTACCACTCGCGCACCGCCTCCAGGTAGCGGAGCCGGCCGGAGGGGCGGGCCTCCAGCTCCAGCGCCCACCAGTTGGGCCAGTCGAAGAGGAGGGCGACCTCGCCCCGCACGCGCGTCCCGGCCACCTCGCCGAGGGCGGAGAGTTCAGCGCCGAGAGCGCGGACCTCGCGCCAGACGCGGGTGTCGGTGCCGCCGTGCGGGAGCATCGCGGAGTGCCACTTCTCTGCGCCGGCCGTGGACTGCCGCCACTGGAAGAACAGGATGCCGTCGGCACCCCTGGCGAGGTGGGTGAGGCTGTTGCGGCGCAGCTCACCGGGTCGCTTGGCCACGTTGACCGGCTGCCAGTTGACGGCGGAGGTGGAGTGCTCCATGAGCAGCCAGGGGTTGCCCCCGGCCATGCCCCGTGCCAGGTCGGCGTTGAGGGCGAGGTCGATGTGGCCCTCGGGGTCGGCGGCGGTGAGGTAGTGGTCCACGGAGACGAGGTCGCACTCGGGGGCGAAGGCGTACCCGTCGACCTTCTTCTCCAGGGTGCCCATGACGTTGGTGGTGACGGGGATGCCGGGGGCGAGCCGCTTGAGCAGGGCCGTCTCCGCGCGGTGCCGGGCGAGGAGGGCGTCGGAGGAGAAGCGGCGGAAGTCGAGTTCCTGGCCGGGATTGCGGAAAGCGGTGGTGTCGCGGGGCGGGTCGATCTCGTCCCAGTCGCCGTAGCGCTGGCTCCAGAAGTCGGTGCCCCAGGCGGAGTTGAGGACGTCCAGGGTGTCGTAACGCTCCCTGAGCCAGACCCGGAAGGCGGCCGCGCTGGTGTCGCAGTGGCAGAGGGCGTTGTGGTTGCCCCACTCGTTGTGGACGTGCCACAGCGCGACGGCGGGATGGTTCGCGTACCGCGTGGCCAGCTCGGTGACCAGGGCGTCGGCGGCCTCGGCGTAGGCCGGGCTGCTGGGGCAGAAGACCTGCCTGCTGCCGTGGGCGAGCCGGGTGCCGGAGGCGGTGACCGGCAGGGCTTCGGGGTACAGCTTGGCGAACCAGGGCGGGGGCGCGGCGGTCGGGGTGGCGAGGTCCACGGCGATGCCGTGGGCGTGCAGCAGGTCGAGCACCTCGTCCAGCGGCTCCCAGTCGTACACGCCGGGTCGCGGCTCGATACGGGACCAGGAGAACACGCCCACGGTCACGAGGTTCACGCCCGCCTCCCGCATGAGGCGGACGTCCTCCCGCCAGACCGCGCGGGGCCACTGTTCGGGGTTGTAGTCGCCGCCGTAACCGATGCCGCCCAGCCGGTGGTTGAGCGCGGTGAGGGGGTGGGTCATGACTTCACCGCCCCGGCCGAGAGCCCGGCGCGCCAGTAGCGCTGGAGGAGGAGGAAGGTGAGCACGATGGGCACGACGGAGACCAGGGCTCCCACGAGGGTGAGGGTCTGGAGGACGGGCAGCCGGCTGGTCTGCGTCTGCCAGGTGTACAGACCGAGGGTGACGGGATAGAGGCCGTCGTCCTGGAGCATGACCAGG
This sequence comes from Streptomyces recifensis, assembly GCF_002154615.1. Classification (NCBI taxonomy): domain Bacteria; kingdom Bacillati; phylum Actinomycetota; class Actinomycetes; order Kitasatosporales; family Streptomycetaceae; genus Streptomyces; species Streptomyces recifensis. Next base: position 13,157 of record NZ_MUNH01000083.1, on the reverse strand, counting down.
GGCAGCAGGAAGTTGTTCCAGATGACGACGAACTGGAACAGGAACACGGTCACCAGGGCGGGCGACATCATGCGCACGGCGATCCCGGTGAAGATCCGCAGCTCCCCCGCGCCGTCCATCCGGGCGGCCTCGATCACCTCGTCCGGCACGGACGCGGCGGCGAAGACGCGGGACAGGTAGACGCCGAACGGGCTGACGACGCTGGGCAGGAAGACCGACCAGAACGTGTTGGTGGCGTCCGCCGCGGCGAACATCAGGAACAGCGGCAGCGCGAGGGCGGTCGCCGGTACGAGGACTCCGCCCAGGATCACCGAGAACAGCAACTCGCGCCCCGGAAAACGGTACTTGGCCAGGGCGTACCCGGCAGCGGCCGACAGCGCGGTGGCGACGGCGGCTCCCGCGCCCGCGTACAGGAGGCTGTTGAGCAGCCAGCGCGCGAAGACGCCGTCCTGCTGCCGGAAGAGGGCGGCCAGGTTGGCGCCGAAGTGCCAGTGGGCGGGCCGCAGTCCGGGGGTGTCGACGAGGTCGCCCTGGCTCTTGGTCGCGGCGACCAGCAGCCAGTACACCGGGACCAGCATGTAGCAGGCGGCCAGGGTCATGAAGGCGACGGCGACGGCCGTGGAGGCGCGGCCGGTGCGGGTGGCGTGGGCGCCGTCGGTACGGGTGAGCAGGCTCATCCCTGCCTCCTGGTGGTGAGGCGGAGGAACGCGAAGGACAGCACGAAGGTGACCGTGGCCAGCAGCACGGAAAGCGCGGCGGCTCCGCCGTAGTCGTCCCCGGCCGTGAGGGAGTAGGCGGCCAGGTTGGGGGTGTAGGTGCTGGTCACGCTGGTCGAGATGGACCGGAACACCTGCGGCTCGGTGAAGAGCTGCAGGGTGCCGATGATGGAGAACACCCCGGTGAGGACGAGCGCCGGGCGGATCAGCGGGACCTTGACGCGCAGCGCGGTGGTCCAGCCGTTCGCTCCGTCGACGCGGGCCGCCTCCTCGATGTCGGCGGGGAGTGCCTGGAGCGCGGAGTACAGGATGAGCATGTTGTAGCCGGTGTAGGTCCAGGTCACGACGTTGCCGATCGACCAGAGCACCAGGTGGGGGCCCAGCAGGTCGGCCCGGATGCCCGCCGACTCCAGGAGGGCGGTGACCGGGGAGAGTCTCGGGTCGTACAGGGAGGCCCACATCAGCGCGGCCACGACGCCCGGAATGCCGTACGGCACGAAGTACACCAGCCGGAAGAACCGCTTCAGGCGGGCCACGGCCGAGTCCAGCAACAGGGCGAGGACGAGGGCGAACAGCAGCATCACGGGGATCTGCACGAGGGCGAAGAGGCCGACCCTGACGACGCTGTCGGCGAAGTACGGCTCCCGCACGACGTCGGCGTACTGCTCGAAGCCGGAGAACACCGAGTGGGTGCGGCCGAAGGTGCCGCCGGTGCGCGCGGTCCTGTGCAGGCTCTGCCAGAAGGCGTAGCCGACCGGCAGCAGGGTGAACAGGACGAAGGGCACCAAGAAGGGGGCGAGGAAACCGTACGGGGCGAGGGTCCGGCGCGGCGGCCGGTCAGCGCGTGACATCGAGGGACTGCTTGCGCAGGGAGTCGGCGCTGTCGGCCGCGGTCCGCTTCAGCACGTCGCCGAGGGTGCCCTTGCCGGCGGTGACGTCCGACGTGCCGTCGCTGAGGAAGCGGTAGGTGTCGGTCATCGTGGGCCCCCAGGTGAAGTCGGTGTCCACCTCGGCGGACGCCTGCTTGAAGACGTCGAAGATCTTCTGGTCGCCGTAGAAGCCGACGGGCTTCTCGAGGGCGGGCAGGGTCAGTCCGGACCTGGCGGCCGGGTAGAGGCCGCCGGACCGGTTGAGGATCTCCAGGGCCTCGGGGTCGGTGTTGAGCCAGAGCGCGAACTGGGCAGCCTCCGCCGGATGCTCGCTGCCGGAGAGGACGGCGGTGGTGGAGCCGCCCCAGTTTCCGGCCCGCCGGTCACCCTCCTGCCACTGCGGCATGGGGGCCACCGCCCACTTGCCCTTCGTGGCCGCCGCGTTGTCCCGGATGGTGCTGTAGCCCCACGCGGCGCTGATCCAGGTGACCACCTCGCCGGAGTTCCACGCCTTGTACAGCGCGGGCGAGAAGCCCTGGAGGTCGGTGGCGACGAGTTTGTCGTCGATGAGCTTCTGCCAGTAGTCGGCCACTTGGCGGCTCTCCGGCCGGTCGACGGTGACCTTCCAGGCGTCGCCCTCGCGCTCGAACAGGGTGGCCTTGTTCTGCCACAGCAGGCCGGTGAACCAGTTCGGGTCGGTCTGCGAGAAGTGGGTGATGTACTTGCCCGCCTTCTTGAGCACACGGGCGTCGGACTCGTACTCCGCCCAGGTGGCGGGGGCCTTCAGGTGGAGCCGGTCGAAGATGTCCTTGCGGTAGTACAGCGCCATCGGGCCGGTGTCCTGGGGTATCGCCCAGACGCCGTCCTTGCCGTGGGCCCCGAAGTCGACCTGCGACCAGGTCCAGTCGACGAACTTGTGCTGCGCCTGGGCCACGTGGGGGCAGGACTGGATGTTCTTCAGGCCGCCCTTGAGGCGGAAGCTGGCCAGGGAGTCGTACTCGATCTGCCCGAGGTCGGGTGCCTTGTCGGCCTTCAGCGCGTTGGACAGGTTCTGGTAGGTACCCGCGTTCCCGGCCGGGGTCGTCCGCAACTTCACCTGCACGTCGGGGTGGTCGGCGTTCCAGACGCGCACCGCGCGGTCCATGCCGGGCACCCAGGACCAGTACTGGAGGGTGACCTTGCCGGAGGCGGGCTCGCAGGAGGAGCCGGCCGCGCCGTCGTCCCCACCGCCCCCGCCGCCACAGCCGGCCACCGCCGTGAGCGCCAGGACCGCCGCACCGGCCAGGCATCGTCTTGCGGTGGACATGCGAACGGACATCACCATGAGGGTGCTCCTTGCGCCGAGGGTCGCGCTCCGGGGACGTGGTGGGCGCAACCTTCACGACAGGAATCCCCAGAAGTCAACGCTCTTGCGGAAATTGATCCAAGCCGCGATGGCTTCCTGAGCATGCGATCCGCGCGTAGAACATGCACTGAACTGCGATTACCCCGCACCTCACGGCAGTCGAAAATATTGGACGGAATCGATTACGCAACACCCCACACGAGCACGGTCGATGAGGTGCTGACTCAGACCGAGGCGCGGGCCACGAACTCCGCCTTCACCCGCACCGTGCGGTGGGCGGTGCGGCCGTCCAGCCGCTCGCGGAGCAGGCGGGCTGCGGCGCGGCCGACCTCCTCGGCGGAATACCGGATCGTGGTGAGACGGGGCTGTACCAGGGAGGCGAAGGCGGCATCGTCGTGGCCGACGAGCGCGACGTCGCCGGGGATGTCGATGCCCAGTTCACGGGCCTTGTCCAGGGCGCCGACCGCGATCACGTCGTTGGCGCAGAACACCGCGTCGGGGCGGTAACGGCGGTCCATCAGCTCGGCGAAGCCCTCGGCGCCGGCCTCACGGGTGTGCTCGCCGCGCACCACCAGGTCGCCGGGCAGGGCGGTGCCGTACTGGCGGGCCAGCGCCCGCAGCAGTTCCAGGCGGGGGTCGCCGCCGGTGGCGTCGCGGGGGCCCGCGATCATCGCGATGCGGCGGCGCCGGGCGGCGGTCACCCGCTCCAGCGCCTGCCGGGTCGCGGCCCGGGCGTCCGGGGCCACCTGGTCGACGGGGCCGAAGGGCACGTCCGCGCTGACCACGGCCGGTATCCCCGCGTCGGTCAGCACGCCGAGGTCCTTCGGCAGCAGCCGGAACGGCGTGATCACCACCCCCGCGAAGCGCTGCTGCACCGCCTCCGCGAGCAGCGCCCGCTCCTCCTCGCGCCGGGCCCGGGTGTCGCACACGACGACATGCAGACCGAGCCCGCGCAACTCCTCCTGAAGGGTGGCCGCGAGCTGGGCGAAGAACGGGTTGGCGATGTCCGGCACGATCAGCGCCACCAGACTGGAACGCCCCGTACGCAGGCTGCGGGCAGCCGTGTTGACGACGAAGCCCAGCTCGGCGATGGCCGCCTCGACGGCCGTACGGGTCTCGGGGGCGACGGCGCGCTTGCCCGACAGCACGTACGACACCGTGGCGGAGGAGACTCCGGCCGCACGGGCGACGTCCGCCATGGTGACCCGCTCCCGCACCACTCCCACCCCTTCCGCGCGGTCACCCTACTTCAGCTCGGGGAACGCGCCCGGTCTCAGCGCTCCGCGGCCAGTTCGTGGTTCAGGGCACCGAGGAACTCGGCGACGGTCTCCAGCTGCTCCGGGGTGAAGCGGCGGCGGGCCGCCTCGGTGCCGCGGGCGAGAGGGGTGAAGTACTGGCGGGCGAGGGTACGGGCGGCGGGGTTGTAGTGCAGGTGGACCACGCGGCGGTCGGCGCTGTCGCGGGCGCGGGTGATGTGGCCGGCGCGTTCGAGGCGGTCCAGGCACGCCGACACGGCGCCCGAGGTGAGGTTCAGGCGCTCGCGCAGCCGGGAAGGGGTCATGGGCTCGCCGTCCAGAGCCGAGGCGTCCATGATCGCGGCGAGCGCGTGGACGTCCGTGGCGTGGAGGCCGTGCGCCTGGGCGAACGCGTGGGCGATGCGGTTTATCTCGCTGTTCAGGGTGCGCAGGAGGACGGCGTATCCCTGGAGGTCGCTGGGAGGACGCTCCTCCGGGCGTTCGGGCTGCATGTCTCCAAGGATATGATCTCCAGATCCCTCGATCATTGAGATACTTTATGATTGAGGCACCTTGCCCGGCATCCGCCCACTCCTCCCTGGGGAGCGCATGAATCCCGTTCGCCGACCGGTCCGCTGGCTGGTCCCCCTCGTCCTTGTCCTCGTCTGGCTCGCCCTCGGCGGGACCTTCGGCTCCTACGCGGGCAAGCTGGGCGAGGTGTCGACCAACGACCAGACCGCGTTCCTGCCGCGCAGCGCGGAGTCCACCAAGGCCGTCGCCCTCCAGAAGACCTTCGACCGGCAGGAGACGCTCCCGGCCGTGGTGGTGTGGACCGGCAAGGACGGCGGGAGGATCACCCCGGCCCAGCGCGATGCCGCCACACGGGCGCTGGCGTCGCTGGCCGGCACCGACGGTGTGGCGGGCCGCCCGTCCCCCGCGCTCCCCGCCGAGGACGGGGCCGCGCTGGAGGGTGTGGTCCCGCTCAGCCCGGAACTGGGCGAGAAGGTCACCGATGTGGTGGACCGGGTCGAGCGGACGGCTGCGGGGGTGGCCGGCACGCGTGCCCAGGTCGCCGGTCCGGCCGCCACCCAGGCCGACCTCACGCACGCGTTCGGCGGCATCGACGGCATCCTTCTGGGTGTGGCGCTGGCGGCCGTGCTCGTGATCCTGCTGCTGGTGTACCGCAGTGTGCTGCTGCCGTTCGTCGTCATCCTCGGGGCGGTGTTCGCGCTCGGCATCGCCTGCGCGATCGTCTACGTCCTCGCCGACCACGGTGTCGTACGGGTGGACGGGCAGGTGCAGGGCATCCTCTCGATCCTGGTGATCGGCGCGGCCACCGACTACGCCCTGCTGCTCACCGCCCGTTTCCGCGAGGAGCTGGCGCGGGGTGCCCAGCGGGCGGAGGCGGCGTGGGGCGCGCTGCGCAATTCCTTCGGCGCGATCACAGCCAGCGCGGCCACCGTCGCGCTCGGGCTGCTCGCGCTGCTGCTCAGCGACCTGACGAACAATCGGGCGCTGGGCCCGGTGGGCGCGATCGGCATCGGGTGCGCGGTGCTGTCCACGCTCACCTTCCTGCCCGCCGTACTCGCCCTGCTCGGCCCCGCCGCGTTCTGGCCGGCCAAGCCCCGCCCGGCGGACGCGGCGACGGGCGGCCACGGCGTGTGGCGCCGGGTGGCGCACCGGGTCGACAGCAGCCCCCGGAAGGTGTGGCTGGCGACCTGTGTCGTACTCGTCGTGGGCGCGGCGTTCTTCCCGGCGCTCAGGTCGAAGGGCGTCCCCCTGGACGAGCTCTTCGTCAACGACGCCCCGTCCGTCTCCGCGCAGCAGACGCTCGGCCGGCACTTCCCGGGCGGCTCGGGCCAGCCCGTGGTCGTCATCGCGGACGCCGCCAAGGGCGCGGAGGTGACCGCGGCGGCGGCGAAGACGCCCGGCGTGGCCTCGGCCGCCCCGCTGAGCGCGACCGGCAGGCCGGGCGGAACCCCTCGGGTGGTGGACGGACGCGTACGGGTCGACGCGACCCTGACCGACGCGCCGGACAGCGACGCGGCCAAGGCGACCGTCGAGCGGCTGCGCGGCCGGCTGCACGCGCTGGACCCCGGCTCGCTGGTGGGCGGTTACAGCGCCCAGCAGTACGACACCGAGCGCACCGCCGAGCACGACCGGAACCTGATCGTGCCCGTCGTCCTGCTGATCATCCTGGTGATCCTGATCGCGCTGCTGCGCTGCCTTCTGCTGCCGGTGCTGCTGGTGGCGACGGTCGCGCTCAACTACCTGGCCACGCTGGGCATCGCGGGCCTGGTCTTCCGCCACGGCTTCGGCTTCTCCGGCACGGACGCGTCGGTACCTCTGTACGGGTTCGTGTTCCTGGTCGCGCTCGGCGTGGACTACAACATCTTCCTGATGTCCCGCGTCCGCGAGGAGACCGTCCGCCACGGCACCCGCGAGGGCATCCTGCGCGGTCTGATCGCCACGGGCGGCGTCATCACCTCGGCCGGCGTCGTCCTCGCCGCGACGTTCGCCGCGCTGATCGTCATCCCGCTGGCGTTCCTCGTCCAGATCGCCTTCATCGTCGCCTTCGGCGTCCTCCTCGACACCCTCGTCGTCCGCTCTCTCCTGGTCCCCGCCCTGGTCCGGGACATCGGCCCGGCGGTGTGGTGGCCGGGCAGGCTGTCGCGTGAGCAACGGGCCCCACAGGAACGGGAGTCGGTGGAGGACCGCGTGGAGCAGAAGCAGTAGCCCTCGCCGGCCGGGGCTACGCCGGATCCAGGCGTCTGCGGAGGAGGCAGAACTCGTTGCCCTCCGGGTCGAGCAGGACGTGCCAGGACTCCTCGCCGCTCTGGCCGATGTCGGCCCGGCGGGCGCCGAGGGCGAGGAGGCGGTCGAGTTCGGCTGGCTGGTCGCGGTCGGTGGGGCTGACGTCGATGTGGAGACGGAGCTTGGCGGGACGGGGGTCGGTGGTGGGGCTGAGGACGAGCGTGGGCTGCGGGCCGCCGAATCCGGCGCCGGGCGGGCCGATCTCGATGCTGCCGTCGTCCTCCCGGCCGAGTTCCACGTAGCCGAGTACGTCGCTCCAGAACGCGGCGAGCCGCTCCGGGTCGGCGGCGTCGATGACCAGCTCACTGATGCGGCATGCCATGCGCGCCAGTGTACGGAGAACGGGCGAATCCGGTGGGCCGGGAGGAGGCCGGAGGTGCCGGACCGGGGAGCCTTCCGGCATGACCCTCACCGCACACATCGACACCGAGCGCCCGGTGGCCACGCTCATCAACGTGTTCACCGTCGCCCCGGACCGCCAGGTCGAGCTGATCGACCTCCTCTCCCGCGCCACGGAGGAGACGATGAAGTATCAGCCCGGCTTCATCTGCGCCAACTTCCACGCCTCTCTGGACGGCGAGAGTGTCGTCAACTACGCCCAGTGGGAGACCGAGGAGCACTACCGCGCGATGCTGGCCGACCCCGAGGCCAGGGTGCACATGGACAAGGCCGCCACCATCGCCACCCACGTCCAGCCCCGCCTCTTCCGCGTGGAGTCGGTCCACGCGAGCTGACGGACCCCACCCTCCGGGCCGCGGTGAGCCGAGCGCCGGCGGACGTGCCGCCAGAGGAGCGGCCGGGACTGGAGCGGGCCGTCGCGTTTCTGGAGTCCACCGCCGCCGCCTTTGAGGACGCGCTGTGCGCCCGCCGGGTCCGTACCCGGCCGGCCGACAGCGGCTTCACCGGTGACATCGCCTCGATGGCCGCGCGTCGGGCGACGACGCGAATCGTCAGACAGGACCTCGGCCTGCTGACGGCGGTGGAACTCCGGAAGAAGGCGGTGGCTCACCCCAAGTGAGGTGCGTCCCCCAGTCCGAGTTCCCGCTCACCCAGCGGGGCGAAGAACCGCTCCACATCGGTGACCTCCGCCAGGGTCGCGGGCGACCAGCGCGGCGAGCGGTCCTTGTCGATGATCTGGGCCCGGACGCCCTCGACCAGGTCCGGCGTGCTCAGGGCCGCGCAGGAGACGCGGTACTCCTGGTCGAGGACCTCCTCCAGGGACCCGAGCCGGCGAGCGCGGCGGAGGGCGGCCAGGGTGACCTTCAGCGCGGTGGGCGACCTGGTCAGCAGGGTGTCGGCGGCCGACTTGGCCTCGGGTGAGCCGTGCTCCCGCAGCCGGGCGATGATCTCCTCGACCGTGTCGGCGGCGTAGCAGGCGTCGATCCACTCCCGCCGGTGCGCGAACTCGCCCTCCGGCGCCGGACGCCCGTGCCGGGCGAGCGCCTCGGCCACGTCCAGCGCGTCGAGGCCGGCCACCAGGTCCAGAAGCGCGGCGGACGGTACGTAATGGTCGGCGAGCCCGCACAGCAGCGCGTCCCCCGCCCCGATCTGCGCGCCGGTGAGCGCGAGGTGGGTGCCCAGCTCGCCGGGAGCCCGCGAGAGCAGATAGGTGCCGCCCACGTCCGGGACGAACCCGATGCCGGTCTCGGGCATGGCGATCCGGGACCGCTCGGTGACGATCCGGACGCTGCCGTGCGCGGAGATGCCGACACCGCCGCCCATCACGATCCCGTCCATCACGGCCACGTACGCCTTGGGATAGCGGGCGATCCGCGCGTTGAGCCGGTACTCGTCCCGCCAGAACTCCGCCGAGGCGGTGCCGTCGCCGTCGCGGGCGTCGTCGTGGACGGCGCGGATGTCACCGCCCGCGCACAACCCCCGCTCCCCCGCCCCGGTGACGACCACCGTCTTCACGGTCGGGTCCCGCTCCCACTCGGTGAGCGCCTCGTCGACGAGCCGGACCATGTGGTGGTTCAGCGCGTTGAGGGCCTTGGGACGGTTCAGCGTGAGGTGGGCGGCCCGGCCGATGGTGTGCACCAGTACGGGAGTCTCGGCGCCGGTCATCCGATCGCCTCCAGCAGGCCGTGGGCCACGATGTCGCGCATGATCTCGTTCGTTCCTTCCGGGTCCGGCGGACAAGCGGGACACCGACGATCTTGCCTCCGCGGGAGCATCCGGCGACACCCCCGACTTTCGTGGAATATTCAACAAACCCGAGGTGCTGTACCCGCCGAAGGAGGTCTCAGGTGGACACCAAGTACTACGACCACGGCACCGCCGCCGAGCGCTGGGAGCGGGCGGGGATGTTCTTCGACGCCAAGGAGTACACGAACGCGGCCCGTGTGCTCACCGGGCTGGTCGAGGAGGTCCCGGAGCAGACCGCGCCCCGGCTGCTGCTGGCGCGCGCCTACTACCACTCCGCCCAGCTCGGCCGCGCCGAGGCGGAACTGCGGATCATCGTGGAGCGGGACCCGGTGGAGCACTACGCCCGGCTGATGCTGGGCCGCACGCTGGAGCGCCAGTCCCGCCACGAGGAGGCCGCGCCGCATCTGCGGATCGCCGCCGCCCTCGCGGGTGACTTCCCGCAGGAATGAGCCTTGAGGGCGCGTCGTGTGAACGGCCGGTTTCGCACCGGCCGTTGGTGCGGCGCGCCCCGCTTCCACGCAGGCCGTCGTGGCATCCTGGCGCGATGACACCTGTCAGTGATCACGCTCCCCTGGCCGAGCGGGTGGCCGAACTCCTCGCGGCGGGCGGCCCGTTGCCCATCGTCGCGGCCGGGCACCCGGTGCTGCGCCGGCCGGCCGAGCCGTACGACGGCCAGCTCGCCCCCGAGGTGCTCTCCCGCTTCGTGGCGGCGCTGCGCGACACCATGCACGCGGCCCCCGGTGTGGGGCTCGCCGCGCCGCAGGTGGGGGTGGGGCTGCGGATCGCCGTCATCGAGGACCCGGCACCGGTGCCGGAGGAGATCGCGGTGGTCCGGGGCCGGGCGCCCCAGCCCTTCCGGGTGCTGGTCAACCCGTCGTACGGGCCGGAGGGCACCGACAGCGCGTCCTTCTTCGAGGGCTGCCTCAGCGTGCCCGGCTGGCAGGCCGTGGTGACCCGGCCCGCACGGGTCCGGCTGCGCGGGCAGGACGAGCACGGGCGGGAACTGGACGAGGTGGTCGCCGGCTGGCCCGCCCGGATCGTGCAGCACGAGACGGACCATCTCGACGGCACCCTGTACCTCGACCGCGCCGAACTGCGCTCGCTGTCGACCAACGAGGCGGTGGCGGCCCGCTGGGCGCAACCCTCACCGGAGGCCGCGGCCGAGGCACTGGGCTTCGAACTCCCCTGAGGCAAGCCTCTAGTTGTCCCGGTAGGCCTCCAGCAGCCGCAGCCACACCTCACTGAGGGTCGGGAACGGCGGCACCACGTGCCACAGCCGGTCCAGCGGCACCCGGCCGGCGACGGCGACGGTCGCCGACTGGATCAGTTCCCCGACCCCCGGCCCGACGAAGGTGACGCCGCGCAGGATCTGCTCGTCCAGGTCGACCACCATGCGGGCGCGCCCCTTGTAGCCGTCGCCGTACAGGCCGGCCCCGCCGACCGAGCCGAAGTCGACGTCGACCGGGCGGACCCGGTGCCCGGCCTGCTCGGCCTCCGCGAGGGAGAGCCCGACGGCGGCGGCCTCGGGGTCGGTGAAGACGACCTGGGGCACGGCGTAGTGGTCGGCCGTGGCGACATTGGCGCTCCACGGGGCCTCGTCCAGCGGGGTGCCCGACGCGCGGGCCGCGATGACCGCGCCCGCGATCCGGGCCTGGTACTTCCCTTGGTGGGTGAGGAGCGCCCGGTGGTTGACGTCACCGACCCCGTAGAGCCAGTCGGTGCCGGGGACCAGGAGGGTGTCGTCCACTTCCAGCCAGGTGCCCGGTTCGAGGCCGACGGTGTCCAGGCCGATGTCGTCGGTCTGCGGGGCGCGGCCGGTGGCGAACAGGATCTCGTCGGCCTCGATGCGCGCGCCGTCGCCGGTGACGGCCACGACGGTGCCGTTCTCGCGGCTGACGGACTCGACGGAGGTGCCGGTGCGCACGTCCACGCCCGCCTCGGTGAGCGCCTGCGCGACCAGTTCCCCGGCGAACGGCTCCATCCGGCTGAGCAGGCCCTTGCCCCGGACCAGCAACGTGACCCGCGAGCCGAGCGCCTGCCAGGCGGTGGCCATCTCGGTGGCGACGACACCGCCGCCGACCACGATCAGCCGGCCCGGCACGGTCTGCGAGCTGGTCGCCTCCCGGCTGGTCCACGGCCGTACCTCGTCGAGTCCGGGCAGGCCGGGGAGCTGGGCGCGGGTGCCGGTGGCGACGACCACCGCCTGCCGGGCGGTGAGTGTGGTGACCTTGCCGTCCTCGGCGGTGACCGTGACCGTGCGGGGGCCGGCGAGGCGGCCGTGGCCCCGGTGGAGCGCGATCCCGGCGCCCTCCAGCCAGCGCACCTGGCCGTCGTCCTTCCAGTGGGAGGCGAAGTCGTCGCGGCGGGCGAGCACCGCCCCGGCGTCGAGCGGGCCCTGGTTCGCGGCGGCGAGGCCGGGAAGGCGGCGGGCGTCGGCCTGGGCGATGACCGGCCTGAGCAGCGCCTTGCTGGGCATGCAGGCCCAGTACGAGCACTCGCCGCCCACCAGCTCGTTCTCCACGATCGCGGTGCTGAGCCCGGCCGCGTGGGCGCGGTCGGCGGCGTTCTCCCCCACGGGCCCGGCCCCGAGCACCACGACGTCGTACGCGATGGTTTCCGTTTCCGTCATGCGGCCAGTGTGGTGGGTGGGCGTCCCTGGGGCCACATGATCCGGGGCTCGGGAATGCCGAAAGGTTTCCCTGAGGGGAAGCTGTAGGGGACGGACGCAGGGAAGACGGGGCACTACGGCCGGAATAGGCACCGTGGCGGGCATGTTTCCGCCGGTGGCACTACCTCCACACCAGGAAGAGGGATCACACCATGAGCGGCACCGTGGAGCTGACCAAGGAGAACTTCGACCAGACGGTGGCGGACAACGAGTTCGTTCTCATCGACTTCTGGGCCGACTGGTGCGGACCGTGCAAGCAGTTCGCGCCGGTGTACGAGAAGGCGGCCGAGGAGAACCCCGACCTGGTGTTCGCCAAGGTCGACACCGAGGCCCAGCCGGAGCTGGCGCAGGCGTTCGGCATCCAGTCGATCCCCACACTGATGATCGTCCGCGACCAGGTGGCGATCTTCGCGCAGCCCGGCGCGCTGCCCGAGCCCGCGCTCACGGACGTCATCGACCAGGCCCGCAAGCTGGACATGGACGAGGTCCGCAAGGACATCGCGGCCCAGGAGAACCAGGGCCAGGGGCAGAGCCAGGCCGAGGGCCGGGGTCAGCAGCCCGGCGGCGAGTGATCTAGCTCGACGCCCGGTGGATCAGCGTGGCGTCCAGCACGGTGCGGACCTCGGGTTCGGCGCCGGTCCGGCGTACGGCGCGGTCGACCAGTTCGGCGATTTCACGGCCGGAGGGCAGTTCGAGGCGGACGGTGCTGAGCCGGGGTCGTAGCAGGCGGCCGAGCATCAGGTCGTCGGCGCCGACCACGGCGATGTCCGCGGGGACGCGCAGCCCCGCGTCCTGCAGGGCGCGCATCAGGAGCATCGCGTACTCGTCGTTGTGGGCGAAGACGGAGTCGAGGCCCAACTCGGGCAGACGGGCGGCCAGTTCACTGGCCGCCCGTTCCGTGTACGCGAGGGGCAACCCGGTCACGGTCGCGTCGGTGCCATGGAGGGCGCGGCGGACCCCGGTGAGGCGGGGGCGGGAGAAGAACTCCAGGCCGGGTTCCTCGGGGAGGATCACCCCGATGCGGCGGCGACCCCGGTCGTAGAGGTGGGCGGCGGCGCGGTGGCCGACGACGGTGTGGTCCATCAGCAGGGCGTGCGCGCCCTCGACGCGCGCGGGGCCGAGGGTCACCACGGCGCGGGCGCCGGCCCGCTTGAGCACCGCGACTCCGTGCGGGCCGAGCCCGGAGCCGGGAGCGAGGACCGCGACGGGGCGTAACTCGGCCCAGGCGCGGGCGGCTTCGTCGCCCTGGCCGACGGCGACGTGCTGGACGACGGTGTAGTCGAGCCGGCTCAAGGCGGCCTGGAGTTCGCCGAGGAAGCGGTGGTGGCGGGGGCCCACCGGGACGGCCGGGGCGGGCATCAGGAC
>NZ_MUNH01000821.1:0-599 GCF_002154615.1 Streptomyces recifensis | reverse complement strand
GTGCGCGACCACGTCGTGCAGTTCGCGGGCGATGGTGGTGCGCTCCTCCAGCAGGGTGCGCCGGGAACGCTCGTGCGCGGTGACGGTCTGGTGGACGCTCACCTCCCGCCGGGCCTGCCGCAAGGTCTGGCGGATCGCGACGGTCAGCAGGAACACGCCGGCGAAGAACAGCAGCGGCCCCAGGTCGGACCCGTAACCGAAGTCGCTCGGACCGAACAGGCCGTCGGCGAGGACCCCGTAGGCCGCGGTCAGCAGCCACATCCAGGCGGCCGTGCGGGGGCGGGTGCGCGCCGCGACGACCGTCAGCACCGCCAGGTGCCCGACGAAACCGCCCGGTGGGAAGGGTGATTCGCCGGACGGGCCGCCGGACAGGACGAGGGCGACCGTGTTGGCGGCCAGGGAGACCCAGAAAGCTCCCGCCGGACGCACCAGCGTCAGCAGCACCGGTGCGCCGGCCAGCAGCCCGCACAGCAGGCCGAACAGACCCCCGGTGTACGTGGCCACCAGGGCGACGAACGCCGCCAGCGCGGCGAGGACGACCACCACCGCGTGCGGCGCCCAGGCCCCGTACTCCCGCAGGCGCGCGGAGCCGCGCCGGG
>NZ_MUNH01000820.1:0-945 GCF_002154615.1 Streptomyces recifensis | reverse complement strand
GGCGTGGGCGTGACCGTCGGGGTCGGGGTCGGAGCAGGCGTCGTCAGCCCCGTGCGCCCGTACAGGGTCGTCCGGTACACCTTCGCCGCGCCCGGGTTGACCGGGCACTGCCAGACGCCGTGCGGGCAGTAGTCGGTGAGGGTGTTGTACAGCGGGCGGTGTTCATCCATCCAGGCGAGCATCCGCCGCATGTACTCGGGGTTGTCGCCGTTGCGGAACAGCCCCCACTCCGGGTACGAGACCGGCTTGCCGTGCGCCTTGGCGAAGTCGACGTGCGCCTGGAGGCCGTAGGGCTCGGTGATCTGCTCGTCGACGGGCATCCCGGCCGGCTGGTCGTAGGAGTCCATGCCGATGATGTCGACGGTGTCGTCACCGGGGTAGCACTCCGGCCAGGGCACGGCGTCCAGACCCCTGCTGGGCGCGAAGTCGAAGCGGAACCTCTGCCCCGGCACCGCCCGCATGGTGGCGACGATCCGGTTCCAGTACGCCTTCCACGCCTTGGGGTCGGGGCCGCAGCGGTGGGTGTAGGTGATGCCGTTCATCTCCCAGCCGAGCACCAGCACCGTGTCCGGCACACCGAGCTCGACCAGCCTCTTTGCGAGCGCGCGGAAGTGCCGGTCGAACTGTCCGGCGGCGGCCTGCCCGAGCAGCAGCCGTACCTGGGCGTCGGAGAGGTGCTCCTCGTTGCGCTCCTGCATGGGCACATTGAGGACGAGGGTGCGGTCGGCCTTCTGGCGCCGCCAGTGCGCCCAGGGTTCCAGGAAGCCGGGCGGGCCCTCGATGTCCCGCCACTGTCCGCCCGGCAGATAGGTGTGCGCGACCTTCAGCTCGGCCCCGCCCAGCCAGTTGCTCAGGGCGGGGATCCGGGCGATCCCCAGGGGGCCGGAGTCGAGGAACGCCCCGAAGTCCGGCCCCCGGTTGACGGGCTGTGTCTTATACATATCT
>NZ_MUNH01000819.1:0-535 GCF_002154615.1 Streptomyces recifensis | reverse complement strand
CCTTCAAGGTCGTCCCCGCCCGGCACCCCGCCCGCTGGGCCGGGGCCGCCGCCGTCCTCGTGCTGGTCGCCCAGTTCACCCACGGGCTCGCCACCAACCCGGTCTGGGAGTGGCGCGTCTTCGGCGACTACGTCCTGTCCGAGACGATCGTCCAGGCCGTCTGGGTCACCCTCCAACTCACCGCCTACGCCACCGTGCTGGGCTTCCTCCTGGGCACCGTGCTGGCCTTCATGCGGCTCTCGCACAGCCCGGTGCTGCAGACCGTCGCCTGGACCTACATCTGGGTGTTCCGGTCCATCCCGATGATCGTGCAGCTCGTGTTCTGGTTCAATCTGAGCGCCCTCTACGAACGCCTCGGCATCGGCATCCCCTTCGGTCCCGTCTTCTGGTCCGTCGACAGCGACAGCCTGATCGGCACCATCGGCGCCGCCGTCATCGGCCTCACCCTCCACCAGGCCGCCTACGCCGCCGAGATCGTCCGGGGCGGAGTCCTCTCCGTCGACTCCGGACAGCGCGAGGCCGCCGCCGCGCTCGG
>NZ_MUNH01000818.1:0-817 GCF_002154615.1 Streptomyces recifensis | reverse complement strand
GCTGGTGGCGGCGGCGCGGGCGATCGAGGCGCGCCGTCCGGACGCGCTGGCGCGTGACCCGTACGCGGAGTGCTTCGTGCGGGCGGCGCCGGTGTCGGCGCGCTGGCCGGTGTCGCCGGAGGAGGTGCCGCGTGGGGACGCCGATCCGGTGTGGGGGCGTCTGGCGCGGTACTTCGGGCTGCGGACGCGGGTGCTGGACGATGCGCTGCGGTCGGCGGCGCGGGCCGGGACCCGGCAGTTCGTGCTGCTGGGGGCGGGCCTGGACACGCGGGCCTTCCGGCTGGACTGGCCGTCGGGGAGCACGGTGTGGGAGGTGGACCGCCCCGGTGTGCTCGGCTTCAAGGAGCGGGTGCTGGCCCGGGCGGGCGCGGTGCCGTCGGCGGGCCGGGTGCCGGTGCCGGTGGATCTGCGCGGCGACTGGGCGGGGGCGCTGCTCGGCGCCGGTCTGGAGCCGGGGCTGCCGACGGCGTGGCTGGCGGAGGGGCTGCTGCTGTATCTCCCGGCGGCCGCCGAACGCCGGCTGATGGCGGTCGTCGACGAGTTGAGCGCGCCGGACAGCATGCTCGGTTACGAGGTGAAGCTGCTGAAAGAGGCCCGCGCGGTGCGGGACAGCCCGGTGTACGCGGAGGCGCGGGAGCGGCTCGGGGTGGATCTGCCGGCGCTGTTCGACGCTGATCCGCGTCCGGACTCGGCGGCGGATCTGGCGGGCCGGGGCTGGCGGACCGTGGTGGGGACGCCGTACGACCATGTCCGCCGGTACGGGCGGGGCCCGCGGCCGGAGCCGCACGACGCGCTGGCCGCGAACCGCTGGGTGTTC
>NZ_MUNH01000817.1:0-561 GCF_002154615.1 Streptomyces recifensis | reverse complement strand
CGGACTCCTGGAGGGCGCGGGCTCCCCGGTCAAGGGCAAGCTCGGCTACGCCCCCGCCCCGGTGGAGCGGACCAAGTCCTCCGGCTGGCTCTACACCTGGGCCTGGGGCATCCAGCACGCCTCCCGCAACCCCGACAAGGCGTGGAAGTTCGTCTCCTGGGCCTCCAGCAAGCGGTACGAGCAGCTGGTCGGCGACACCAGCGGCTGGGCCAACGCCCCGGCGGGCAAGCGCGCCTCCACGTACACCAACCCGGAGTACCGCAAGGAGGCCGCCTCCTTCCAGGAGATGACCAAGGAGGCCATCGAGAACGCCCGGCCCACCGACCCCGGCGTCCAGCCGCGCCCCGCGCCCGGCATCCAGTTCGTCGGCATCCCCGAGTTCACCGACCTCGGCACCAAGGTGTCCCAGCAGATCAGCGCGGCCATCGCCGGCCGCCAGTCGGTCGACTCGGCCCTGCGCAAGTCCCAGCAGCTCGCCGAGCAGATCTCCAAGGAGTACGAGGGACGATGACAGCGACGACAACGGCCCCCCTCGCGGCCGACTCCGCCCCCGCCCTCCGG
>NZ_MUNH01000816.1:0-1155 GCF_002154615.1 Streptomyces recifensis | reverse complement strand
TCAACGCGGAGAAGGGCTTCGGTTTCATTGCCCAGGACGGCGGAGGCCCGGACGTCTTCGCCCATTACTCGGCGATCAACTCCTCGGGCTTCCGTGAACTCCAGGAGGGCCAGAGCGTGACCTTCGACGTCACCCAGGGCCAGAAGGGCCCCCAGGCCGAGAACATCAACCCGGCCTGACCCTGCTCGGCACCGACCGGAACGGTGAACGCCGGTCTGATCCGGTGACGTCGAAGGTCACGCTCTGGCCCTCCTGGAGTTCACGGAAGCCCGAGGAGTTGATCGCCGAGTAATGGGCGAAGACGTCCGGGCCTCCGCCGTCCTGGGCAATGAAACCGAAGCCCTTCTCCGCGTTGAACCACTTCACAGTTCCCGTAGCCATGTCTCATGCCTTCCAGCCGAGGACGTCTCCCGCAACGTGCGAGAGGCGGAGGTGATCGCCCTGGTTCCTGCGGCACAGCACAGCAAAAAGCCCACGCCTACGGCGTGGGCAAAGGGAACTTCCGAACCACGACAGCTGACGCAGACGGTACACGCCCGCACACGCTGTCACCAGAGGAAACAAGCACACGTCGTGGACCGTGTGCGGGCAAGTCCGCCGTGGGGTGGCAGGCCCTTGGTCAACCTCCTCGCCCCGCACCACCCATGTCACTGACGCCCCCAGCGGCGGCAAAGCCATCCGCGCCCTCCTGCCCCCGGTAGATGCCGCCTCAGTACGTCGCTCACCCGGCGGCGTTGCCGTGATGAGCCGACATGAAGCGGACGTGCGCGCCCTGGCAGACGGCGAGGTGGCCGAGGGCCTGGGCGATGTGGGTCTTGCCGACGCCGACGGGGCCGAAGAAAATGACCGGTTCGCCGGCGTGGAGCCAGCGCAGGGCTCCTAGGGCGCGGGTCTGTCACGCTGATCCGCGACGGCGGGCGCAGAGGTCCTGTGACAACGAACGTGGACCATTTGCCATCGGACCTGGACGGCTCCTGCTGAGGACTCCGGCCAGAAGTCCAGGACTACCGTGGCTGTGCCGGATACCGGGATGGGCGACTTGAGCGGATACTGTTCCGCCATGACGACAACTGCCCGGACCATGAAACGTACGGGAGCCCTCGCCACGGTAGCCGCTGCGGCCGCACTCGTCTTCCCTGCCCAGGCCCACGCCGC
>NZ_MUNH01000815.1:0-1121 GCF_002154615.1 Streptomyces recifensis | reverse complement strand
GGCCGCGTGGACGACGGCGGAAGGGGCGTTGAAGTTGGTGCCGAGCTGGGCGGAGGTGCCGGTGAAGTCGATGGTGGCCCGGCGCGCGGCCCGGTCGACCCGCACCTGGACACGGATCACGGCGCCCGAGTCGGTCTCGTAGGCGTACTCCCCGTCGTCCAGGGCGTCGATGACGCGCCGGACGGATTCCTCGGCGTTGTCCTGCACGTGCCGCATGTACGCCTGGACCACGTCGAGGCCGAACTCCTCGATCATGCGGCCCAGTTCGTCGGCGCCCTTGCGGTTGGCGGCGATCTGGGCGCGCAGGTCGGCGAGGTTGGTGGCGGGGTTGCGCGAGGGGTACGGGGCGTCGGAGAGCAGCCGGCGGGTCTCCTCCTCGCGGAGGCGGCCGTCCTCGGTGAGCAGCCAGTTGTCGAAGAGGACGCCTTCCTCCTCGATGGTGCGGCTGCCGGCCGGCATGGAGCCGGGGGCGATGCCGCCGATCTCGGCGTGGTGTCCGCGGGAGGCGACGTGGAACAGGATCTCGGGGTCACCTGGCCCGCCCCCGAAGACCGGGGTGATCACAGTGATGTCGGGCAGGTGGGTGCCGCCGTGGTACGGATCGTTGACCGCGTAGCTGTCGCCGGGCCGCATCCGCGCACCCCGACGCCGGACGACCTCTTTGACGCCGGCGCCCATGGAGCCGAGGTGGACGGGGATGTGCGGGGCGTTGGCCACCAGGTTGCCGTCCGGGTCGAAGAGGGCGCAGGAGAAGTCCAGGCGCTCCTTGATGTTGACCGACTGGGCGGTGGACTCCAGTTGGGCGCCCATCTGCTCGGCGATGGACATGAAGAGGTTGTTGAAGACCTCCAGCAGGACCGGGTCCACTTCCGTGTCGGGCCGGGAACTCTCAGTGACGGCCGTCCGTTCCATCACCAGATGTCCGTGGTCGTTCGCGGTGGCCTGCCAGCCCTCGTCGACGACGGTCGTGGTGCCGGCCTCGGTGATGATCGCGGGGCCGGCGACGGTGTCACCGGGCGGCAGGGCCTCCCGGCGGTGCAGGGGTACGTCGCGCCAGGCACCGCCGGTGTGCAGGCGGACGGTGTCGGGGGCGCCGGGGGTGCCTTCGTAGGGAGCGAGGG
>NZ_MUNH01000814.1:0-2011 GCF_002154615.1 Streptomyces recifensis | reverse complement strand
GAGGGTGGGGGCCATCGCGCCGGGCCGGGTGAAGCCGGTCTCCTCGTACCCCGCCTCGCAGAGCGTGGTCTCGCCGGCGTGACAGCGGGCGCACACCTGGCAGTTGCGGAAGCCCTCGCCGACCACCTTGCGGCCGGCCAGGCGCTCCGGCACCCCGGCGCCCACCTCCCGTACCGTGCCGGACCACTCGTGGCCGGGCACCACCGGGTAACGCACGTACGGCGCGGCCCGGTTGCCCCGGTACAGCTCGCGGTCGCTGCCGCAGATCCCCACCGCGTGCACGGCGACCAGCGCCTCGCCGGGGCCGGGCGCGCGGGGTGTGTGCGGCTCCAGCCGGTGCGCGCCCGGTGCCTCGACCACCACCTGGACGCTCACTTCGTCCCCTTCGGCCTGCGGCGCTCCCAGCCCTCGGCCCACAGGTCGAACCGGGCCTGCTGCTGTGGGAACTCGGCCGCCGCGTCGCTGTCCAGCTCGACGCCGAGGCCGGGGGCGTCGGAGAGGTGGAAGTAGCCGTCGACCACCTCGGGGGCGCCCTTCACCACCGTCTTGATCTCCGCGTCCGCGAAGTCGTTGAAGTGCTCCAGGATCTTGAAGTTCGGTGTGCTGAAGCCGACCTGGAGCGAGGCGGCGGTGAGGACCGACCCGCCCACGTTGTGCGGGGCGAGCAGCACGTAGTGGGTCTCGGCGGTCGCGGCCAGCTTGCGGGTCTCCCAGATGCCGCCGATGTGGCCGACGTCCGGCTGGAGGATGTCCGCCGACTGGCTCTCCAGCAGCTCCCGGAACTCGATCCGGTCGTGCATCCGCTCGCCGGTGGCGACGGGGATGTCCACCTTGGCGGCCACCTTCTGAAGCGCCTTCAGGTTCTCCGGCGGCACCGGCTCCTCCAGCCAGGCGGGGTCGAAGGGCGCCAGTTCGCGGGCGAGGCGGATCGCGGTGGCGGGGGAGAAGCGGCCGTGCATCTCCAGCATCAGCTCGGTGTCCGGGCCGATCGCGTCTCGTACGGCCTCGATCAGGGAGACGGCGTACCGGGTGCGCTCGTGGTCCAGCTCGAGGTGGCCGGTGCCGAACGGGTCGATCTTCAGGGCCCGGTAGCCCCGGGCCACGACCGCGCGGGCCGCCTCGTGGTACGCCTCCGGGGTGCGCTCGGTGGTGTACCAGCCGTTGGCGTACGCCTTGACGCGGTCGGTGACCTTTCCGCCGAGCAACTGCCACACCGGTACGCCGAGCGCCTTGCCCCTGATGTCCCAGCAGGCCATCTCGACCACCGCGATCCCGGACATCACGATCTCGCCGGCCCGGCCGAAGTCGCCGTACTTCATCCGGCGGACCAGGTCCTCCACGGCGAACGGGTCGGAGCCCGCGATGTGGTTGGCCTCGGCCTCCCGCAAGTAGCCGAGCAGGGCGTCGGTGTGACCCAGCATGCGGGTCTCCCCGACGCCGGTGAGCCCCTCGTCCGTGTGGACCTGCACATAGGTCAGGTTCCGCCACGGTGTGCCGACCACATGGGTGCTGATTCCGGTGATACGCACGCCCGTCCACCCCTCGGTGTTCGAAATTTCGTCATGCGTTCGAAATGCTGGCGTGACAGTAGGGAGGGCGGGTGGGGGGTGTCAATGGGTCGAACACGTAACGGTTCCGGCAAAGGCGTGTACGCGGGTGTCTCTCCCGCACCAAACCTTCACAGCGGCACCTAGGAACGTGACCCGAGTGGAATCTAGTCTTCCCGCGTCATGGACTACTGCCACCCGTGCCGACGGCACCTCAACGGCGCTCTCGCCTGCCCCGGCTGCGGCGCGCCCGCCCTGACCGCCGTCGCGCCGACCGCCGCCGTCGCCTCCGGCGGCATGGCGGACCCTTACGGGCAGAGCCCCCAGGCTCCCTCTTACGGGGAGACCGCTCACGCGGCCCCCTACGGGCAGGAGGCCGTGGCCGCCCCGTACGGGCAGGAGGCCCTCGCGGCCCCCTACGGGGAAGACCACCCGGCCACCCCGTACGGGCAGGAGACCCCCGC
>NZ_MUNH01000082.1:0-16942 GCF_002154615.1 Streptomyces recifensis | reverse complement strand
CGGGGTGATCGCCCTGCTGTGCGTGGTGTTCGGCGCCGTGGCCGGCCTGGGGCACGCGGTCGTCGTACGGCATCGGGCGGCGGGCGCGGCCGATCTTGCGGCGCTCGCGGCGGCGGACCACTGGGCCGAGGGCGCGGAGGCGGCGTGCGCCGCGGGTCGCCGGGTGGCGTCGGCCCAGGGGGCGCGGCTGGTGCGGTGCGCGATCGTCGGAGAGACCTCGGACGTGAGCGTGGGATCGGGACACGGGCCGTTCGCTGCGGAGGTACGGGCCAGGGCGGGGCCTTCCGACCCGTCGGGGCCGGGGACCCGTGCGCCCGGCTCGCAGGGTCCCGGCCCCGCGACCCGGGCCCCTGCCTCGCAGGGTCCCGGCCCCGCGACCCGGGCGCGCGCCTCGCAGGGCCACAGCCCCTAGCTCGGCTCGCCCTCCCCGGAAGCCGTCGCCCCCGTCGCGGACGCCTCCGCATCCGTCCCGCCGGTGCCCGCGCCTGTCCCGTCCGCCTCTTTCGGCGCGCCGCGCAGCAGCGTCGTAAGGAGCCGCACCGCCCCCCGCTTGTGCAGGGGCTCGTTGCCGTTGCCGCACTTGGGGGACTGGATGCAGGACGGGCAGCCGGCCTCGCACTCGCAGGCGGCGATGGCCTCGCGGGTGGCCGTCAGCCAGGCGCGGGCGGTGTGGAAGGCGCGCTCGGCGAAGCCCGCTCCGCCGGGGTGGCCGTCGTAGACGAAGACCGTGGGGAGCAGCGTGTCGGGGTGCAGCGGGACCGAGACCCCGCCGATGTCCCAGCGGTCGCAGGTGGCGAAGAGGGGCAGCATGCCGATCGAGGCGTGTTCGGCGGCGTGCAGGGCGCCGCCGAGGATCTCCGGATTGATCCGGGCCTCGTCGAGCTGGTCCTCGGTGACCGTCCACCACACCGCGCGGGTACGGAGCGTGCGCGGAGGGAGATCGAGCTTCGTCTCGCCCAGCACCTCACCGGTGATCAGGCGTCTGCGCAGGAAGGAGACCACTTGGTTGGTGACCTCGACCGAGCCGAGGCACAGGCGGCCGGAGCCCCACGGGATCTCGGTCTCCGTCTCCAGGACGGCGATGGACGTGGTGTCGCGGGCGGCGGTCGAGTACGGCGGGTCGGCCTGCTCGACCAGGGCGACGGAGTCCTTCAGGTCGAGCGAGCGCACCAGGTAGGTGCGGCCCTGATGGAGGTGGACCGCGCCCTCGTGGACGGCGGAGTGCGCGGCCTCGGCGTCGACCGTGCCGAGCAGGCGCCCGGTGCCCTCCTCCACGATCTGCACCGGAGGTCCGCCGGTGCCCCGGATGTCGGTCAGGTCGGCGGCGCGTTCCCGGCGCGTCCAGTGCCAGGCACGGGTGCGGCGGCGCAGCAGCTTCGCCGTCTCCAGTTGGCCCAGCACATCGGCGCTCACGGGTCCGAAGAGATCGAGGTCAGCCTCGGTCAGCGGGATCTCGGCGGCGGCCGCGCACAGGTGCGGGGCGAGGACGTAGGGGTTGTCCGGGTCGAGGACCGTGGACTCCACCGGGCGGTCGAACAGGGCCTCCGGGTGGTGGACGAGGTAGGTGTCCAGGGGGTCGTCGCGGGCCACCAGGACCGCCAGCGCGCCCTGTCCGGAGCGCCCGGCACGGCCCGCCTGCTGCCACAGGGAGGCGCGGGTGCCCGGATAGCCGGCGATCACCACCGCGTCCAGGCCGGAGATGTCCACGCCCAGCTCCAGGGCGGTGGTGGCGGCGAGGCCGAGGAGGTCGCCGGAGTGCAGGGCGCGTTCCAGGGCGCGGCGCTCCTCGGGGAGGTAGCCGCCGCGATAGGCGGCGACACGCCGGACCAGAGAACGGTCGACCTCGGCGAGCCGTTCCTGCGCGATGACCGAGATCAGTTCGGCGCCCCGCCGGGAGCGGACGAAGGCGACCGAGCGCACGCCCTGCACGGTGAGGTCGGTCAGCAGGTCGGCGGTCTCGGCGGTGGCGGTGCGGCGCACCGGGGCGCCCTTCTCGCCGTGCAGCTCGGTGAGCGGGGGCTCCCAGAGGGCGAAGACGAGTTCCCCGCGCGGGGAGGCGTCGTCGGCGACCTCGACCACCGGCAGCCCGGTCAGCCGGCGGGCGGCCACGGAGGGTTCGGCGGCCGTGGCGGAGGCCAGCAGGAAGACGGGCGACGCGCCGTAGCGGGCGCACAGTCTGCGCAGCCGGCGCAGCACCTGGGCGACGTGCGAGCCGAAGACGCCCCGGTAGGTGTGGCACTCGTCGATGACGACGTACTTGAGCGACTTCAGGAAGGAGGACCAGCGGGGGTGGGACGGCAGGATGCCCCGGTGCAGCATGTCCGGATTGGTCAGGACGTAGTTGGCGTACTGACGTACCCATTCGCGTTCCTCGAACGGGGTGTCGCCGTCGTAGACCGCGGGGCGCACCGCGTTGCCCAGGGGCGCGGCGAGTTCCCGTACCGCCCGGCACTGGTCGGCGGCCAGGGCCTTGGTCGGGGAGAGGTACAGGGCCGTGGCGCCCCGGCCGTTCGGGGCCTCGGAGCCGTCCAGCAGGGCGGACAGCACCGGCATCAGATAGGCCAGCGACTTGCCGGAGGCGGTGCCGGTGGCGACGACCACCGAGTCGCCGTCCAGGGCGTGCTCGGCGGCGATTGCCTGGTGGGCCCAGGGGTGCTCGATCCCGCGCTCCTGGACCGCCGCGATCACCTCGGGCCGAATCCGGTCCGGCCAGACGGCATGGCGGCCCGCACGCGGGGGCAAGTGCTCCGTATGAGTGATGCGCGCGGACCTGCTCGGACCGGAGGCGAGCCGGTGCAGAACCGTCTCCGGGGACGGGCGGGACGCCGGGTCCGGCTGGGGGTGATCGGGTCGGTGATTCTTGGCCATCGGCACCGAGTGTGTCACCGGCTTGACGGACA
Organism: Streptomyces recifensis; assembly: GCF_002154615.1. Lineage (NCBI taxonomy): Bacteria > Bacillati > Actinomycetota > Actinomycetes > Kitasatosporales > Streptomycetaceae > Streptomyces > Streptomyces recifensis. The sequence continues at coordinate 14,042 of NZ_MUNH01000082.1, read as the reverse complement.
ATGGAGCCAAGGCGTCGTGCACACCTGCCGGTAAGTGATTGAATGCCATGGCGGCTGGCGAAGTGTTCCAAGGGCCGTAAGCCGGGATGTCCCGAGGGGCGACCGCTCGAGAGCAAGGTGCTGGAGGATTCGTGGACCTGTCCCTGTCGACCCGTACCGTCGGCGATCGTACGGTCGTCGAGGTCGGTGGCGAAATCGATGTGTACACCGCGCCCAAGCTGCGCGAGCAGTTGGTCGAGCTGGTGAACGACGGCAATTTCCATCTTGTCGTCGACATGGAGGGCGTGGACTTCCTCGACTCCACCGGGCTCGGCGTACTGGTCGGTGGCCTGAAGCGGGTGCGTGCCCATGAGGGCTCGCTCCGTCTGGTCTGCAACCAGGAGCGCATTCTGAAGATTTTCCGTATCACCGGCCTCACCAAGGTGTTCCCCATCCACACCTCGGTCGAGGAAGCGGTGGCGGCCACCGACTGATCAGGGTCGTAAGCCGGGTCCGGGCCGTCTGTGCGGTCCGGGCGCCGGTCGACTCCGCCCCGGTGCCTTCAGCGGCCTGGGCGCGGAGGTTTCATCGTGGGGGTGCGGGCTTTCGGCGGCCCCGGCCCCGCACCGCACGCTCGTAGTACGCGAGGGGGATGTATGGCCACCGTCGAACTCCGCTTCAGCGCGCTGCCCGAGCACGTCCGGACCGCCCGTCTGGTGGCGGCCGCGGTGGCGCGCAGGGCCGGAGTGGACGAGGCCGTACTCGACGAGGTCCGCCTCGCGGTCGGTGAGGCGTGCTCCCGCGCGGTCGGGCTCCACCAGAGCGTGGGTATCACCGCGCCGGTCAAGGTGGCGCTGATCGAGGAGGAGAAGCTCTTCTCGATCGAGGTCGGCGACGAGGCTCCGCACGCCGTGCCCGCCGAGCGGGTCGCGGGCGGCGCGAGCGCCGACGCGGACGTGGAGGCCGAGGAGGACGAGATGGGCCTCGCGGTCATCAGCGGCCTCGTGGACGACGTCGAGGTCACCACCAGCGAGAACGGTGGCCTGATCCGCATGTCCTGGCCGACCGTCCCCCCGCCGACCGAACTGATCTGAACCGCACTGATCCGGACCGCATTGATCCCGATCGCGCGCCACGCGAGCCGGACGACTTCCCGAGGGGCCCTGCACCGCAGGGCCCCTCGCGGCGTTCCGGCCACTTTCGGCCGAACCACCGGCCGCCGCGAATACGTGAAGGAATTCACGACCGGAAACCCCCGCAGATGGCGCCGGTGAAGGTGCGATCTTAAATGCCTCAGGGGTATTACTCCGTCCGGGTTTCGTGCTCTGGTCCTGCACTCGATCGTTTGCTAAAGGGTTAGGGGCGGGCAATTCTGTTTACCGTGCCGGTCGGGATCACCATCGGGCAGCTACAAGTCCGTCCACAGCTTGAGCTCGGCCCAAGCGTCAAGGAGGACGAATGGCGGGGCTTCTCATCCCTGGTCAGGCGGGTCACTCCGCATCCAACTCCGTGTACCTCGCGGCCGTCGTCCTGACGGACGGCAACCGCGCGCTGGTCGGCGTGATCGCGGCGGTGGCCCTTGCGGCGCTGGCCGTCGCGGGCGTCCTGGTGCGCCAGGTGCTGTCGGCGGGCGAGGGCACCGCGCGCATGCGGGAGATCGCCGAGGCGGTCCAGGAAGGCGCGAAGGCCTATCTGGCGCGGCAGTTGCGCACCCTCGGCATTTTCGCCGTAGTGGTGTTCTTCCTGCTTCTCCTGCTTCCCGCGGACGACTGGAGTCAGCGGGCCGGACGCTCGGTGTTCTTCCTGATCGGCGCGGCTTTCTCGGCGGCCACCGGCTATATCGGTATGTGGCTCGCCGTACGCAGCAATGTGCGTGTCGCCGCGGCCGCCCGGGAGGCGACTCCGGGACAGGGTGAGGCGGAAAAGGATCTCACCGTCGTCTCGCACAAAGCAATGAAGATCGCATTTCGCACCGGCGGCGTGGTCGGCATGTTCACCGTCGGGCTCGGCCTGTTCGGCGCCTCCTGCGTGGTGCTGGTCTACGCGGCCGACGCGCCCAAGGTGCTGGAGGGATTCGGTCTGGGTGCCGCCCTGATCGCCATGTTCATGCGAGTCGGCGGCGGCATCTTCACCAAGGCCGCCGACGTCGGCGCCGACCTGGTCGGCAAGGTCGAGCAGGGCATCCCGGAGGACGACCCGCGCAACGCGGCGACCATCGCGGACAACGTGGGCGACAACGTCGGGGACTGCGCGGGCATGGCGGCCGACCTCTTCGAGTCGTACGCCGTCACCCTGGTGGCCGCGCTGATCCTCGGGAAGACCGCCTTCGGCGACGCCGGGCTCGCCTTCCCGCTGCTGGTCCCGGCCATCGGTGTCATCACCGCGATGATCGGCATCTTCGCGGTCGCCCCCCGCCGCGCCGACCGCAGCGGGATGAGCGCCATCAACCGGGGCTTCTTCGTCTCGGCCGTGATCTCCCTCGCCCTGGTCGCCGTCGCCGTCTACGTCTATCTGCCGGCCCGCTACTCCCAGCTGGCCGGTGTGACCGACGCGGCGGTCCGCGGCAAGGACGGCGACCCCCGGGTGCTGGCGCTGGTCGCCGTGGCCATCGGCATCCTGCTCGCCGCCGTCATCCAGCAGCTCACCGGCTACTTCACCGAGACCACCCGCCGCCCGGTCCGCGACGTCGGCCGCACGTCGCTCACCGGCCCGGCGACCGTAGTCCTCTCCGGCATCTCGCTGGGCCTGGAGTCCGCCGTCTACACCGCGCTGCTGATCGGCCTCAGCGTGTACGGGGCGTTCCTGCTCGGCGGCACCTCGATCATGCTGGCGCTGTTCGCGGTGGCGCTCGCCGGGACCGGGCTGCTGACCACGGTCGGGGTGATCGTCGCCATGGACACCTTCGGCCCGGTCTCCGACAACGCGCAGGGCATCGCCGAGATGTCCTCGGACGTGGAGGGCGCCGGCGCCCAGGTGCTCACCGACCTGGACGCGGTCGGCAACACGACCAAGGCCATCACCAAGGGCATCGCCATCGCCACCGCCGTCCTCGCGGCGGCGGCCCTCTTCGGTTCGTACCGGGACGCGATCACCACCGGCGTGCGGGACGTGGGGGAGCAGCTCAGCGGGCCGGGCTCGCCGCTGACCCTGTCGATGGACATCTCCCAGCCCAACAACCTGGTCGGCCTGATCGCGGGCGCGGCGGTGGTCTTCCTCTTCTCCGGGCTCGCCATCAACGCCGTGTCGCGGTCGGCCGGCTCGGTGGTGTTCGAGGTGCGCAGGCAGTTCCGCGAGCGGCCGGGGATCATGGACTACACGGAGAAGCCCGAGTACGGCCGGGTCGTCGACATCTGCACCCGTGACGCCCTGCGCGAGCTGGCCACGCCCGGCCTGCTCGCCGTGATGGCGCCGATCTTCATCGGGTTCACCCTCGGCGTCGGCGCCCTCGGAGCCTTCCTCGCCGGCGCGATCGGCGCGGGCACGCTGATGGCGGTGTTCCTCGCCAACTCCGGGGGCGCCTGGGACAACGCCAAGAAGCTGGTGGAGGACGGCCACCACGGCGGCAAGGGCAGCGACGCCCATGCGGCCACCGTGATCGGCGACACCGTCGGCGACCCCTTCAAGGACACCGCGGGCCCGGCCATCAACCCGCTGCTGAAGGTGATGAACCTGGTCGCCCTGCTCATCGCCCCCGCGGTGATCAAGTTCTCCTACGGAGGCAGCAGCAGCATGCTCGTGCGCGCCGTGGTCGCGGTGTTCGCGCTGCTGGTGATCGTCGTCGCGGTGTACGTGTCCAAGCGGCGCGGCATCGCCGTGGGGGACGACGAGGACGCGGGCGAGATCTCCAACTCAACGCCCCCGGCGGTGGTTCCGTAAACGAGGCTCCGTCAACGGGCGGGCGGACGGCGCGTGCTGACGCGTCGCCGCCCGCTCGTGCGTGGTGGCCGGGGCCGTCGGCCGTGAGCCTTCTCTCGCATGGTGCGAAGCACCGCAAAAGTCTTCTTATAGGGCATCGGTCGTGTGGATGGTCTCGCTCCGCCGTGTAGATTCCGGTGGCCGATAGCCATGGAAGGGACCGATCCGGTGAACAAGAAGCTCGCGGCCGCCCTGTCCGGCGGCGCGGTACTGATAACGGCGCTGACGGGATGCGGCAGCGACGGCGGCGGCCCCGACCCCAAGCTGGGTGTCTGGGCGAAGAAGGTGTGCGACGCGGTGCCCGCGCAGTACACCAAGATCAAGGCGGCCAACGCGGGGATCGCCAAGATCGCCAGCGACAGCGACCTCCCGCCGAAGACGGCGAAGGAGACGTACGCGCAGGCGTTCCAGGACATGTCCGACGGCTACAAGGCCATCGCGACCGCCATCAACGGCGCCGGTGCTCCCCCCGGGGTCGACGGCGGGGCCAAGCGGCAGCAGGACGCGGTCCAGAACCTCAACAGCCTGGCCACCTCCTACGCCGACCTGAAGAAGAAGGTCGACGGGCTGGACACCAAGGACCAGGGCAAGTTCGCCAAGGGCCTGCACGACGTCGCCGACCAGACCAAGGAGATCGGCCGCCAGAGCAGCAGCGGCACCGAGGCGCTGAAGCGCCTGGAGCAGGGCGACGTGAAGGAGGCCATCGCCGAGCAGCCGAGCTGCAAGGTCTCCGCCTCCGCGCCGCCCGCCGCCAAGAGCTGACGGCGCCCGCGCGCCTGGCCGGGCGCGGCGGCCCCGGGGCGGCGCGGCGGGCCACAATGGGGGCGTGACTGACTCCGGCTCCGCCCCCCTGCCCGCCACCGACCGGCCCGAGGCGGCCGCCCGCCTGCGCGACGCCCTGCTGTCCGCCTCCTTCACTGCGGACGGCCTGCTCGACCTGCTCGGGGCCCCCGCCTACGCGGCGCTCGCCCGCAGCGAGACCGTGCCCGCCCTGCGCGCGACCCGCGGCGACACGCCGCTGGAGGCGCTGGTGCGGCTGTTCCTGCTCCAGCAGCCGGTGCCCCGCGCCCGGCTGACGGACGTGCTGCCGGTCGAGGACGCGGTGGACGCCGGGTGGCTCAAGCCCGTGGGCGGCGACGAGCTGGCCGCCACCGTCGACGTCCGCCCCTACGGCGGACCCGACGGCGAGGACTGGTTCATCGTGTCCGACCTCGGCTGCGCGGTCGGCGGGGCGGGCGGCATCGGCAGCCGGGACGAGGACGTGGTGCTCGGCGTCGGCGGCGCCTCCACCACGCTGGCCGGCATCACCGTGCGCACCCCCGTGGCCGCCGCGCTCGACCTCGGCACCGGCTCCGGCATCCAGGCGCTGCACGCCGCCCAGCACGCGACCCGGGTCACCGCCACCGACCTCAACCCGCGCGCCCTGCACATCACCGCGCTCACCCTCGCCCTCTCCGGCGCGCCCGCCGCCTCCCTGCGCGAGGGCTCGCTGTTCGCACCGGTCAAGGACGACGAGACGTTCGACCTGATCGTGTCCAACCCGCCCTTCGTCATCTCGCCCGGCGCCCGGCTCATCTACCGCGACGGCGGGATGAGCGGGGACGATCTGTGCCGCTCGCTCGTCCAGCAGGCGGGGGACAGGCTGAACGAGGGCGGGTTCGCGCAGTTCCTCGCCAACTGGCAGCACGTGGAGGGGGAGGACTGGCAGGACCGGGTGCGCTCCTGGGTGCCGCGCGGGTGCGACGCGTGGATCGTGCAGCGCGAGGTCCAGGACATCACGCAGTACGCCGAGCTGTGGCTCAGGGACGCCGGCGACCACCGCGAGGACCGGGCGGAGTACCAGTCGCGGTACGACGCGTGGCTGGACGAGTTCGAGGCGCGCAAGGTGAAGGCGGTCGGCTTCGGCTGGATCACCCTGCGCCGCACCGCCTCGGCCGAGCCCTCCGTCACCGTGGAGGAGTGGCCGCACCCGGTCGAGCAGCCGCTCGGCGACACCATCCGGGACCACTTCGAGCGCGTCGACCACCTGCGCGCGCACGACGACGCGGCCCTGCTGGAGGGCCACTTCAGGCTCGCCGCCGAGGTCGTGCAGGAGCAGGTCGGCCTGCCCGGCGCCGAGGACCCCGAGCACGTGGTGCTCCGTCAGCACCGGGGCATGCGCCGGGCGACGAAGGTGGACACCATCGGTGCGGGTTTCGCGGGCGTGTGCGACGGCTCGCTGAGCGCGGGGGTCATCCTGGACGCCATCGCCCAGCTCGTCGGCGAGGACCCCGTGGTGCTGCGCGACCGCACGCCCGCGCAGATCCGGCTGCTGGTGGAGCAGGGCTTCCTGGAGCCGCTGGGCTGAGCCGCGCCGACGGGACGCCTCGGCTGATCCGGTTGTCGTACCCGGCGTACCCGGTCCGGTGGACGGGCGGGCGGATCATCGTCGTATGCCGGGGGCACGGAGCAGAACGGCAAAAAGGCCGGAAAGTGATGTGTGCCGCCCGGACGGCGACAGAGCCGGCCCCGTCCGTTCATCCCGCCGTCGCCCCGCCGCCCACCGGGCGTGGCAGCCTCCCCGCGCTGGAGAGTTGCGGACCGCGCCGGGCGCGCGGGAGGGGCGGACGGATCATGGAGAGCGTGCCAGCGGTGTTCGCGGGAGCGGTGTTCACGCTGTTCGGAGGGGCTCTGATGGTGTGGACCGGGGTGCGGGTGCGCCGCGCCGAACCGGTCGCCGTCGGTGTGAACCGGGTCGCATCGGCGGTGCTCGCGGCGGCCGCCGCGCTCGTCTCCCTGGGGCTGGCCGCGTACTGCCTGACGCGTCCCTGACCCGGTCGGCCGGGCCGGCGCGGCGGCGGCGGAAGGAGAGGACTCCGGGCTTGGGGTGAGCGCTCGGTGGGTACTCCGGGCGGCAGGAATGGCGGTAGTCGGGTTACCGTTCGAGTGGCCGTTGTGGGCTTTTCCCGTTTGACACGGGGGCGGGATGTACCGTCACACTCCGCAGCGTCACACCAGCCACCGCACGCCGCGACCCCAGGGACGAGCGCCCGGGGGAGGACCCCAGCGCCGACCGGAGAGAAGAGCGAAGTTGTCCCCGACCAGCGAGACCGCACAGGGCGGCCGCCGACTCGTCATCGTCGAGTCGCCTGCCAAGGCGAAGACGATCAAGGGCTACCTCGGCCCCGGATACGTAGTCGAGGCGAGCGTCGGGCACATCCGTGACCTTCCCAGCGGCGCCGCCGAGGTGCCGGAGAAGTACACCGGTGAGGTCCGCCGCCTCGGTGTGGACGTGGAACACGACTTCGCGCCGATCTATGTCATCAACGCGGACAAGAAGGCGCAGGTGAAGAAGCTCCGGGACCTGATGAAGGACTCCGACGAGCTCTTCCTCGCCACCGATGAGGACCGCGAGGGCGAGGCCATCGCCTGGCACCTTCAGGAAGTCCTCAAGCCCAAGATCCCCGTCAAGCGGATGGTCTTCCACGAGATCACCAAGGACGCGATCCGCGAGGCCGTCGCCAACCCGCGCGAGCTGAACAAGAAGCTGGTCGACGCCCAGGAGACCCGCCGCATCCTCGACCGCCTCTACGGCTACGAGGTCTCGCCGGTCCTGTGGAAGAAGGTCATGCCGAAGCTGTCGGCGGGCCGTGTGCAGTCCGTCGCGACCCGGCTCATCGTGGAGCGCGAGCGCGAGCGCATCGCCTTCCGCTCCGCCGAGTACTGGGACCTGACCGGCACCTTCGCCACCGGCCGCGCCGGTGACGCCTCGGACCCGTCCTCGCTGGTCGCCCGTCTCCAGAGCGTCGACGGCCGGCGTGTCGCCCAGGGCCGCGACTTCGACTCCCTCGGTCGGCTCAAGAGCGCCAACACGCTCCACCTCGACGAGGTGGGTGCCCGCGCGCTCGCCGCCGCCCTGGAGACCACCCGGTTCTCCGTGCGCTCGGTGGAGTCCAAGCCGTACCGCCGCTCGCCGTACGCCCCGTTCCGTACGACGACCCTCCAGCAGGAGGCCAGCCGCAAGCTCGGCTTCGGCGCGAAGGCGACCATGCAGGTCGCCCAGAAGCTGTACGAGAACGGCTACATCACGTACATGCGTACCGACTCCACGACGCTGAGCGAGACGGCCATCGGCGCCGCCCGCGCCCAGGTCACGCAGTTGTACGGTGCCGACTACCTCCCGCCGCAGCCGCGCTCCTACGCGGGCAAGGTCAAGAACGCGCAGGAGGCGCACGAGGCGATCCGCCCCTCCGGCGACCGCTTCCGCACGCCCGCCGAGACCGGCCTGACCGGCGACCAGTTCAAGCTGTACGAGCTGATCTGGAAGCGGACCGTCGCCTCCCAGATGAAGGACGCGACCGGCAACAGCGTGACCGTCAAGATCGGCGGCACCTCCGCCGACGGCCGGGACGTCGAGTTCAGCGCCTCCGGCAAGACGATCACCTTCCACGGCTTCCTGAAGGCGTACGTCGAGGGCGCCGACGACCCCAACGCCGAGCTGGACGACCGCGAGCGCCGGCTGCCCCAGGTCTCCGAGGGCGACCCGCTGGCCGCCGACGAGATCACGGTCGACGGTCACGCCACCAAGGCCCCGGCCCGCTACACCGAGGCGTCCCTGGTCAAGGAGCTGGAGGAGCGCGAGATCGGCCGCCCGTCGACCTACGCGTCGATCATCGGCACCATCCTGGACCGCGGCTACGTCTTCAAGAAGGGCACGGCCCTGGTGCCGTCCTTCCTGTCCTTCGCCGTGGTCAACCTGCTGGAGAAGCACTTCGGCCGGCTCGTCGACTACGACTTCACCGCCCGCATGGAGGACGACCTCGACCGCATCGCACGCGGCGAGGCCCAGTCCGTGCCGTGGCTCAAGCGCTTCTACTTCGGCGAGGGCCTCGACACCGGCGCCGCCGCGGACGCGGGCAACGGCGACGGCGACCACCTCGGCGGCCTGAAGGAACTCGTCACCGACCTGGGCGCGATCGACGCCCGCGAGGTCTCCTCCTTCCCGGTCGGCGACGGCATCGTCCTGCGCGTCGGCCGCTACGGCCCGTACATCGAGCGGGGCGAGAAGGACACCGAGCAGCACCAGCGCGCCGACGTCCCCGAGGACCTGGCGCCGGACGAGCTGACCGTCGAGCTGGCCGAGGAACTGCTGGCCAGGCCCAGTGGCGACTTCGAGCTGGGCACCGACCCGGTCAGCGGCCACCAGATCATCGCCAAGGACGGCCGCTACGGCCCCTACGTCACCGAGGTGCTCCCCGAGGGCACCCCGAAGACCGGCAAGAACGCGGTCAAGCCGCGCACGGCCTCGCTGTTCAAGTCCATGGCGCTCGACACGGTCACGCTCGAGGACGCCCTGAAGCTGATGTCGCTGCCCCGCGTGGTCGGCACCGACGCCGAGGGCGTGGAGATCACCGCGCAGAACGGCCGCTACGGCCCGTACCTGAAGAAGGGCACGGACTCGCGCTCGCTCACGGCGGAGGAGCAGCTCTTCACGATCACGCTGGAGGAGGCGCTGGCGATCTACGCCCAGCCCAAGCAGCGTGGCCGGGCGGCCGCCAAGCCGCCGCTGAAGGAGCTGGGCGAGGACCCGGTCTCCGGCAAGCCGGTCGTGGTCAAGGACGGCCGCTTCGGCCCGTACGTCACCGACGGGGAGACCAACGCCACCCTGCGCTCCGGCGACAGTGTGGAGGAGATCACCCCCGAGCGCGGCTTCGAGCTGCTCGCCGAGAAGCGGGCCAAGGGTCCGGCCAAGAAGACGGCGAAGAAGGCCACGGCCAAGAAGACGGCTCCGGCGAAGAAGACCGCCGCCAAGAAGACGGCGGCCAAGAAGACGACGGCGGCCGCCAAGAAGACCACGGCGAAGAAGACGACCGCCAAGAAGACGACGGCGGCCAAGGCGGCGGGCTCCGGCTCGGAGGACTGACCCCTCACCCGCTTCCGCGTTCGTGAACACCCCGGTACCGGCCTCGGTACCGGGGTGTTCCGCGCTCCGGCGTGCGCCCCCTAAGGGATCAAGGAGTGAGGGTCCGGGAAGGGGTGGGGACGAGGGAGGCATGCGGGTGGGTAGCTGCGGATAGGCTGAACGCATGACGCGAGCCGAGCAGCCAACGGCCCCCAATCCAGCACCGGACGACGCCCTTGTCGCGGATTCCCGCGAGCGCGCCGTCCGTTCACTGCTGCGCCGCCCCGACCTGCGCCGCCTCTGGAGCGCGCAGCTCGTGAGTGGCGTCGGTGACGCCCTCGCGCTGCTCGTGCTGGTGGTGCTCGCCCTCCAGGCGGCCGTCACCCAGGGCTCCTTCGGTGGCGGCTACCGAGGCGCGGCGTTCGCAGTGGCGACGGTCTTCGGGGCCCGCGTGCTGGCCACCGTGCTCTTCGGTGCCGTCCTGCTCGGCCCGCTGACCACGCTCACCGCCCCGGACGGCCCGCTCGACCGGCGCTGGACCATGGTCGGCGCCGACGGCGTGCGGGCCGCGCTGCTGATCGTGGCGCCGCTGTGGATCGACTGGACGCCGGGCAACGCCCTGACCGTCCTGCTGGCCACCGCCTTCGTCACCGGCATCGCCGAGCGGCTGTGGACGGTGTGCCGGGAGAGCGCGGCCCCCGCGCTGCTGCCCGCCCCGCCCCCCGAGGGCGCGTCGGTGCGGCCGCTGCCGGACCACCTGGACGCGCTGCGCCGCCTGTCGCTGCGCACCGGCTTCGTGGCGCTGCCGCTGGCCGCCGCCGTCCTGGTCACCGCCTCCCTGTTCAACAACCTGCTGGCCACCGGCATCGCCTGGTTCGACCAGCACCACGCGGCCCTCGCCGCCTATGTCGCGGCCGGCCTGTTCGCCGCCTCGGTGTCCGTGCTGACCGCCCTGAAGCTGCCCGGCACGCGCACCCCGCGCCCGCGCTCCCCGCTGGAGGGCCTGCGCCGCCCGCGTTCCGGCTCCGGCGTCGACAAGGGCCGCACGGGCGCCGTGCTGCTGCTGGTCATCGCCTGCGCCGCCGTGGCCGGGGCCATCTCGGCCGCCGTCGCGGTGTGCGTGCTGCACGCCTCCGACCTGGGCGGCGGCCCGGTGCTCTACGGCCTGCTGGTGCTGGGCCTGACCGGCGGCGTCGGTGTCGGCATCCGTACCGCGCCCGCGCTGCTGCCCTCGCTGTCCCGGCGCCGGCTGCTCGCCCTGGCCATCGCGCTCACCGGCATCGCCCTGCTGGCCGCCGGACTCGTCCCGGACGTCACCACCGTCCTGCTGATCCTCACCCTGGCCGGCATCGGCGCGGGCATCTCCGCCAACACCGGGCACGCCCTGCTCGACCAGGAGACCGAGGACTCCCGCCGTACCCGGATCACCGAGCACCTGCACGCGGTCGTCCGGGTCTTCATGGCGCTCGGCGCCCTGATCGCCCCGGTCGTCGCCGGGCTCATCGGCCGCCACCGGCTGGAGAACGGCCGCTTCGTCTTCGCGCACGGCGGTGCCTCCTTCACCCTGATGCTGGTCGGCGCGCTGCTGCTTCCGGTGGCCGTGCTGGTCCTCGCCAAGGTCGACGACCGGTCCGGCATCCCGCTGCGCCAGGACATCAAGGACGCCCTGCTCGGCGGCGACGACCCGGTCACCGCCCCTGCGGGGAACGGTTTCTTCATCTCCCTGGAGGGCGGCGACGGCGCGGGCAAGTCCACCCAGGCCGAGGCCCTCGCCGAGTGGATTCGCGCCAAGGGCCACGAGGTCGTCCTCACCCGCGAGCCCGGCGCCACCCCGGTGGGCAAGCGGCTCCGCTCGATCCTGCTGGACGTGTCCGAGGCGGGCCTGTCGCACCGCGCGGAGGCGCTGCTGTACGCCGCCGACCGCGCCGAGCACGTCGACACCGTCGTACGCCCCGCCCTGGAGCGCGGCGCGGTCGTCATCTCCGACCGGTACATCGACTCCTCCGTCGCCTACCAGGGCGCCGGCCGGGATCTGTCGCCGACCGAGATCGCCCGTATCAACCGCTGGGCCACGGGCGGTCTCGTCCCGCATCTGACCGTCCTGCTGGACGTGCCGCCGGAGGTCGCGCGGGAGCGCTTCACCGAGGCGCCGGACCGGCTGGAGTCGGAGCCGGCCGAGTTCCACGCGCGCGTGCGGGCCGGTTTCCTCACCCTCGCCGCCGCCGACCCCGGCCGCTACCTCGTCGTGGACGCGGGCCAGGAGCCCGAGGGCGTCACCAGCGTGATCCGGCACCGGCTCGACACCGTGCTGCCGCTCTCCGAGGCCGAGATCAAGGCCCAGGAGGAGGCGCGGAAGAAGGCCGAGGAGGAGGCCCGCCGCAAGGCGGAGGCCGAGGCCGCCCGCAAGGCCGAGGAGGAGCGGGTGGCGCGCGAGCGCGCCGAGCAGCTCGCCCGGCTGCGTGCCGAGGAGGAGGAGCGCAAGCGCCGCGAGCTGGAGGAGGCGCAGCGCCGCGAGGCCGAGCGGCAGGAGGAGGAGGCCCGGCGTCGCGCCGAGGAGGCGCACCGCCGTGCCGAGGAGGAGCGTCAGCGGCTGCTCGCCGAGGAGAAGGCCCGTGCCGAGGAGGAGGCCCGCCGCAGGGCCGAGGAGGAGCGGCGCCGCAAGCAGGCCGAGGAGGAGGCCCGGCAGCGTGCCGAGGCCGAGGCCCTGCGCCTGGAGAAGCAGCGCAAGGCTGAGGACGCCCTGCTGCGCGCCGAGGAGGCCCGCAGGCGCGCGGCCGAGGCCGCCGCGGCGGCCGACAGCGCGGTCCGCAAGCCGTCCGAGCCCGAGCGTGCCGTCCCGGACGCCCCGGCGCCCCGCGCGGGCGACGACACGGCCGTGCTGCGCCCGGTGCGCGGCGGCGGCTCCGAGGCCGAGGTGACGGCCGAGCTGCCGCAGCCGCCCGCTCCCAAGGGCGCGGCCGACGAGACGGCGCTGCTGCCGAAGTTCTCCGACCGGGACGCCGACGAGACCGCCGTCCTGCCCCCGGTGAGCCCCGCCGAGGACACGGCCGTGCTGCCGCCGGTCCGTGACGACGCGGAGGACCGCACCCGCGAGATCCCGCAGCTCGGCGCCGACGGCAAGCCCCGGCGCCCGCGCCCCGACTGGGCCGAGGAGACCCCGCTGGACGACCTGCCGTCGCTCGCGGACGAGCTCCTCGGGTCCTACGACGAGCACGACGAGCGCGACCGGCACGACGACGGCGGCCGGCGCGGCCGGGGTCGCCGCGGCTGACCGGGCGTAAGCGAGGGGCGGTGTCCACCGGGCGCTTCGGCGTGGCGGAGGGCGCCGCCCTTCGCCGTGCGGGCGGCACTGTCGGTGGTCCCCCGCACAATGGACGACGGAACCCGAAGTGACGGAAAGGGCGGCGTGACCCATGAGTGTCTGGGACGACCTCGTCGGGCAGGAGAAGGTGAGCGCGGCGCTGGAGGCGGCCGCGCGGGACGCCGACGCGCTCGTCACGGCCGCCGCGGCCGACCAGCCACCGCCCGAGGCGTCGAGGATGACCCACGCCTGGCTGTTCACCGGGCCGCCCGGCGCGGGCCGCAACCAGGCGGCGCGCGCCTTCGCCGCCGCCCTCCAGTGCGTGAGCCCCGACCGCGCCCTCGGCGGCACCCCCGGCTGCGGCTTCTGCGACGGCTGCCACACCGCGCTGCTCGGCACCCACGCGGACGTGTCCTCGGTCGCGGCCGTGGGCGCGGAGATCCTGGTCAAGGACATGCGGGACACGGTCCGCAAGTCGTACACCAGCCCGGCGAACGGGCGCTGGCAGATCATCCTGGTCGAGGACGCCGAGCGGCTGAACGAGAAGTCGGCCAACGCGGTCCTCAAGGCTGTCGAGGAGCCCGCCCCGCGCACGGTCTGGCTGCTGTGCGCGCCCTCCATCGAGGACGTGCTGCCGACCATCCGTTCCCGCTGCCGGCACCTGAACCTGCGCACTCCGCCGGTCGCGGCCGTCGCGGACATGCTGGTGCGCCGGGACGGTGTCGAGCCCGAGGTCGCCGCGGCCGCCGCCCGCGCCACCCAGGGGCACGTCGACCGGGCCCGGCGCCTGGCCACCGACCCCGAGGCCCGCCGGCGCCGTGCCTCGGTGCTGAAGCTGCCGCTGCGCATCGAGGAGGTCGGCGGCTGCCTGAAGGCCGCCCAGGAGCTCGTCGACGCCGCCGCCGAGGACGCCAAGCAGCTCGCCGAGGAGATGGACGGCAAGGAGACCGACGAGCTGAAGGCCGC
>NZ_MUNH01000813.1:0-3639 GCF_002154615.1 Streptomyces recifensis | reverse complement strand
TGCGCCGGGCACGGGGCGCGAGGGAGGAACAATGCGCAACCGGACACTGAGCAAGATCGGCACACAGCTGTTGCGTCTGCGCCACAACTCGTCACAGAGCTCACAGGACCGGACGGCGCCGGCCGACTACGGGCTGGACGACAGGCAGGTCGCCGAATTCGTCGCCGGCACGCTGGACGCGGAGGGCGAAGCGGCGCTCGCCCAGCAGGTGGCGCGGCTGCTGCCCTTCCACTGGACCTGGCCCAACCGGGTCGCAGAGACGATGTCGCAGATCAAGGACCACTTCGGTGATCAGCGTGAGCTGATGGCCTGGCTGGATCGGCACCCCGGCCTGCCACGGCTGGTGGCCCGCCTGTACGTCTTCATGGGCCTCCTCGACACGTACAGCGCGGTGCCCGCGGTCGTGACCGCGATGCGTGAGTACCGGGAGCGGACACCGTATCCGCCGGGCCTGGAGCCCTACTTGGTGCCCGCCACCGATGACGACACGCTCGCGAGCATTGCTTTCGAGGTCGAGAAGCTGCTCGGCGAGGAGCGCACCCAGGAAGCTGTCGAACTGGCCTTGGCCACTGCGGCCTGGCTGCAGCAGATCGCGCCGCGCGCGCGGGAACTCGCTCCTGAGGTCGGCGACTTGGACGAGATGATGGGGCAGGCGCGGCAGGACATCCGGGCGGCAGCAGCCGACATGTGAACGCGCCAGTCGATGGGCGGTGAACGGCATGACGGTGAAACTGAACGCGAGGGCGTTCGACCACGCGAAGAAACTGGCTGAAGAGGGCCGGATCGTCCTGGACGACCGGGACGAGTGGAGCGAGCACCGGCCTTCGGCGGCGGACGAGAATGCCTACCTTGAGAAGCACGGATTCGACGAGTACGCCAGGTGGTACCTGGGCATCGACGACGAGATGGGTGAGGAGACCAAGGGCCGGTACAAATTCCCCTACGGCGATTTCGAGCGCGTCCACCGCTGCGGCGTGCTCTCCGCCAAGGTACGCGCCGGACAGCAGAAATACGCTGACATCGAGGACGCCGCCGAGCACCTCCACGGACTGCTGGACCGCCGGCGGCCCGGTGACCGGTGACAGCGCCCAAAAGTGCGTGCCAGGCCGGCGCACGGGGCCGCTTCCTCGTGGACTCGGTGCGCGCACACCTGTGACGGACCGAGCGGCACGGCCGGTGCTGGAAGCAGCCTTACGTCCACGAGGTGGAACATGCCCATGGCGTCCACCGCTTCCGGTTGCAGTGCAGCGGCTGGCACGCGGCCGGCTGGACGAAAGACGTCACGACACCCGAGGCAGCAGCGCTCGTGTTGGCCTTCGCCGCTGCCACCCTGGGGGTCAGACGGGAAGTACTGATTGGCGCCGGCGCCTGCCACGTCTGCCGGCCCGCTGACGCGCGGGCCATGGACTTCGGCCACCTGGGACGATCCCAGGCGTGCCGGACGTGAGTTGACTCCCGGTTGAGGTTCCGTTCCCTGAGCGTTCAACCGGTGAGTCCTGTCAGTGTCGTGTGTGCTTTCTAGGGTCCATGAGGCTTTCCGAAAGAAGGGGCTCATGGACTCTACGTTGGCGATCCGGGCTCGCGGCATCTCCAAGTGCTTCGGCGACGTCGTCGCGCTCGACGACGCCGACCTGGATGTGGCACAGGGACAGATCCACGGCCTGGTCGGTCCGAACGGCGCCGGCAAGACGACGCTGCTCGGTCTCCTTCTCGGCCTGACCGTGGCCGACAGCGGACGTCTGGAGGTCTTCGGCACGCCGGTGGGCAGGGCGTTCGAAGCGCCCGGCGGTGTCGCCGGGTTCGTGGACGGGCCGGGGCTGTACCCCTCGCTCACCGCGCGGCAGAACCTCGCCGCGCTGGCAGCTCTGCGGGGCGACGACACGCGGACGAGCGGGATCGACGACGTACTCGCACAGGTGGGGCTCACCGACGTCGCCGACGACCGCACCCGCGGCTTCTCCCTGGGCATGCGCCAACGGCTCGGCCTCGCCGCGGCCCTGCTCGGCAAGCCGCGGCTGCTCGTCCTGGACGAACCCTTCAACGGCCTTGACCCGGCTGGGAAGAGACACGTCCACGGCGTCCTCACCCGGCTGGCGCGGGAGGGAACGAGCGTCGTGCTCTCCAGCCACCGCATGGACGACCTGGAGGCCCTGTGTTCCGAGGTCACCATCCTCGCGACGGGACGGATCGTCTTCTCGGGGCCGCTGGGCAAGCTGGCCACCGAGAACCGTGAACTCGACTACCGGCTGCTGACGTCCGACCCGCAACGCGCACGCCGGCTGGCCGCCGACGCGCCGGGAATCCACCTGTCCGACGACGCCACGGGGCGCCAAGGTGGGGAGGTGCTCGTGGTGCGTGCGCCGGTGGCCGCCCTGGACGACTTGGTGGTGCGGCTCGTCCACGAGGGCGTCTCCCTGCGCGAACTCGCGCCGGTCGTCTCTCCGTTGGAGGCCGCGTTTCTGGCCCTGACCGAGCATCGGACGACCGATGCCCAGCAGCAGGAGACCGGTCGATGACCACAACCGCAAGCCCCACGCCGACCGCCGTACCGCGGGGAGAAGCACACACTCCCGCACCAGGCCGCGTCACAGTTGCCCGAAGCTACCGCTTCGAGGTCGTCAAGCTCCTCGCCCAGTGGCGGATCCGTATCCTGCTCCTCGCCTGCTGGATCGCGCCGGCGCTGTTCGTGGCCGGGGTGAGCGCGCAGAGCACGCTGCCCACGGACACCCTCTTCGGCCGCTGGATGCACGCCACCGGGTGGGCGGGACCGCTGGTCACGCTCGGCTTCGCCGGCACCTGGGCGCTTCCGCTGCTCACCTCTGTCGTCGCCGGCGACGTCTTCGCCTCGGAGGACCGGCTGGGCACCTGGCGCCACCTCCTCGTCGCCGTCCGCTCGCCCCTGCGGATCTTCGCGGCAAAGGCACTGGCCGGTCTCACCGTCGTCCTGCTGCTCGTGGCCGGACTGGCCGTCTCCAGCACGGCCGGCGGGCTGGTTGCCGTCGGCAACCGGCCGCTGGTCGGCCTCGACGGCCATCTGCTGGCGCCGGGGAACGCCGCCGGCACGGTCCTGCTGGCCTGGGCCTGTGTACTCGCCCCGACCCTGGCCCTCGCCGGAATCGGGCTCCTCGGGTCGGTCGTACTCGGGCGCTCCCCGATGGGTCTGCTGCTGCCCGCGCTCGTCGCGCTGGCGATGCAGCTCGCCCAGATGCTCCCGCTTCCCGTCGCCGTACGCCTCGCCCTGCCCGGCAACGCCTTCCTCACCTGGAACGGCCTGTTCACCGGCCCGGCGCAGCTCGCTCCGCTCCTCATCGGCATCGTCGTCGGCCTCCTGTGGGCAGTGACGGCTACGGCGCTTGCCTGTGTCCTCTTCCTGCGCCGGGACTTCACCAACCCCGCGGACGACGGCTCCGCACGCCGTGCGGTCGGCACGGCCGCCCTGCCGCTCGCGGGGCTGCTCGGCGTGACGGTCGCGGTCGTGGCGGCGACGACGACCACGGCCACCGGCTCCGGGATCGAGCAGGCCAAGGTGCAGAACGCGCTCGCCACCGAGTTCGCCCACCTGTACCGCACACAGACCGACCAACTCCACCGGCCCGCCGTCACCGAAGGGCCGTTGGGTGACGGCGGGCCGGTGGAGTT
>NZ_MUNH01000812.1:0-886 GCF_002154615.1 Streptomyces recifensis | reverse complement strand
TCGCGGAGTGCACCACGATGTCCGCGCCGTGCTCGATGGGCCGCAGCAGATACGGGGTCGGCACCGTGTTGTCCACGATCAGCGGCACGCCGGCGTCGTGCGCCACGTCCGCGACCGCCCGTACGTCGAGCACGTTGCCGCGCGGGTTGCCCAGGGTCTCCGCGAAGAGCGCCTTGGTGTGGGGCCGGATCGCGGCCCGCCAGGCGTCCACGTCGTCCGGGTCCTCCACGAACGACACCTCGATGCCCAGCCTCGGCAGGGTGTGCCGGAACAGGTTGTACGTGCCGCCGTACAGCGAGGCACTGGAGACGATGTGGTCGCCCGCGCCGGCCAGGGTCAGCAGGGCGAGCGTCTCGGCGGCCTGCCCGGAGGCCAGCGCGACGGCGGCGACCCCGCCCTCCAGCGCGGCGATCCGCTGCTCGAACACGTCCTGCGTCGGGTTGTGGATGCGGGTGTAGATGTTGCCGGGCTCGGCGAGCGAGAACAGGTCAGCGGCGTGCTGGGTGTCCTGGAAGACGAAGGACGTGGTCTGGTAGATCGGCGTGGCACGCGCCCCGGTCGCCGGGTCGGGCACCGCGCCGGCGTGGATCTGCCGGGTCTCGAAGGACCAGGCCGAGGTGTCGGGTCCGGCGGGCGGATCGTCCGGGGTGTGACCGGCGGTGACCGAGTCGATGGGCTGGCTGCTCATGGTGCTCCTCGTGCGGTGCGGGCGCGGGTTCGGGCACGAGACAAGCACGGCCGGACAGCTCCGGACAGCCCGGCACGAACCCCGACACGAGGACTTCATGTACGCCACATCCCCGCAACACGGCCGCAGCACAGCCCGGTTACGACCGTGCCCCGGCCGGAGGAGTCCGGCCGGGGCACGCGCGTACAGCTACCGCAG
>NZ_MUNH01000811.1:0-2699 GCF_002154615.1 Streptomyces recifensis | reverse complement strand
CTGCCCCTGATCGTCCGCCACCGCGCACCCCACGGCGCCCTCCTCGCCCTCGCGCTGTTCGCCGCCGTCCGCGCGGCGGGCATCGCCGCCGTGATCGCCGCCAACGCGCTGACCGACCGCCCCCTGGTACGCAACCTCGCCCACTCCTGGGACTCGCGCTGGTACCTCAACATCGCCGCGCACGGCTACGGCCGGCTCATCTGGATCACCCCCACCGGGGGAGTGCAGAGCGACTGGGCCTTCTTCCCGCTCTACCCGGCCCTCGTCCGGGCCGCCGACACCGTCCTCCCGCTCACCCCGGCCGCGGCAGCCGTGCTCATCTCCTGGACGGCCGCCGTCGTCGCCGCCTACGGCGTCTACCTCATCGGCCACCGTCTGTACGGCCGCGCCACCGCCACCGCCCTCGTCGCGCTGTGGGCCGCGCTGCCGCACGCGGTGGAGCTGACCATCGCCTACACCGAGTCCCTCTTCGCCGCCCTGGCGGCCTGGTCCCTGTACTGCGTGCTCAAGGACCGCTGGCTGTGGGCGGGCACGCTCGCCCTCCTGGCGGGCCTCGCCCGGCCCACCGGCTTCGCCGTGGCGGCCGGCGTCATCGCCGCAGCCGCACAACAGCTCCGGCTGCGGCGCGGACAGGTCGCCCCGGCCGTATGGGCGGCCGCCCTGCTCGCCCCGCTCGGCTGGCTCGGCTACGTCCTCTGGGTCGGCTGGTGCACCGGCGACCTGACGGGCGGCTACTTCACGGTGCAGAGCGCCTGGGGGTCCCGCATCGACTTCGGCGCCGGGGCCGCCCGCTTCGTCGGCGCCCTGCTCGCCCACGGCGGCCAGGTCATCTACCCCGCCGCCCTCGCCCTCGTGCTGATCAGCCTGGTGCTGTTCGCGCTGCTCTGCCTGGAACGCGCCCCGCTGGCCCTGGTCGCCTTCGCCGGCGTCCTGGTGCTGCTGGTGGTCCTCGGCTCCGGCTCCTTCTCCTCCAAGCCGCGCTTCCTGCTGCCGGCCTTCCCGCTGCTCATCCCGGCCGCCCGCGCCCTCACCCGCACCTGGCGCACCCGTCCCGCCGCGGCCCTCCTGGTCGGCGGCGCCCTGGCCGTCTTCTCCGTGCTGTACGGCGCCTACGTCACGGTGCTCGTCCACTCACCCCTGTGACCCGTGCCGGTGCGAAGACCCGGAAAGCGGGTAGACGGGGGCTTCGAGGAAAGGACGACCATGACGACCTACGTGATCACCGTGCCCGGCACCTTCACCACGGACATCGAGGCCGACACCCGCACCCGGCTGGGCCGGGCCCTGCGTCCTGCCGACCCGCACGGCACCGACCTGGGCAGCGCCGAGGACCTCGACACCGTCAATGTCAACGAGGACGGCACCTTCACCCTTCACCTCACCGTCGAGGCCGACAACAACAAGCACGCCGAGCAGGAGGCCCGCCGCCTCGCGGACGACGCCCTGCGCACCGTCGGGCTGGACGAGAACACCGCACCGCTCGGGCCCGCCGTGATCACCGGCATCGACTCCCAGGTGCACTGACGGTCCAGGGCGGGCCGCCCCGGATGTCAAAAGCGCCCGAATGGGTAAAATCCAGACAACGGCCCGCCAGGATCACCGCCCACCGGGGTGAACGATGTTCCGCAAGCGTTCCACGGACGAAGGCGACGAACTGCTGGCCAGACTCGGCTCGCTCACCGCCCAGGCGCGTGAGCGCGCGGAACAGCAGCGCAGCCAGGTCGAGCTGGCCATCGCCCTCCAGCGCGGCATGCTTCCGCGCGACCTCCCCCGCGGCCCCGGCCTGCATCTCGCGGTGCGCTACGCCCCCGCCAACCAGGGCCTCAACGTGGGCGGCGACTGGTACGACGCCTTCGCCATGCCGGACGGCAGGATCGGCCTCACCATCGGCGACGTCCAGGGACACAACATCGAGGCCGCCGCCTTCATGGGCCAGGTGCGGGCCGCGCTGCGCGCGCTCGCCTCCGTCACCAGCGAACCGGGCGAACTGCTCGCCCGTACCAACGACCTGCTGCTGACTCTCGGCAGCGACCTCTTCGCCACCTGCACCTTCCTCCGGCTGGACCCCGTCACGGGCATCCTGGAGAGCGCGCGGGCCGGGCACATCCCCTTCGTCTGGGCCACGGCCGACGGCAAGTCCGGCGTCGTCCACGACGTGGGCGGGCCGCCGCTCGGTATCCAGCCCGGTATGGACTACCGCGTCACCCGGCACCGGCTCTCCACCGGCGGCGTCTTCGTCCTGCTCACCGACGGCGTGGTGGAAGGGCCCTCACTGCACGTCGAGGACGGCCTCGCCCAAGTGGTCCGCCTCGCGGGCATCGCCGCCGTCGCCGGCCTCAAGGCGCACGCGCTCGCCGCCGCCGTGATCAAGGGCGCCGAGCATGTGGGCCACGACGACGACGCGGCCGTACTCGTCGTCGGCCACGACGGCCCGCACACCCCGCCACCGCCCGCCCAGCCCCGCGCCGTCAGCCCATAGGCGGCGTTCGCCTCGCCGCTCCCGGCCGACCGGTGTGAGAGTTGCCGGGTGGCGGCATTCCCTGAAGCGCGTCGGCCGGGCGGCCATGCCGCCCTGGTCGTGGCCGTCGCGGTCTGCTACTTCGCGGCCGGGCGCCTCGGCCTGCTCTGCAAGCTCACCGTCGATGGGGCCGTCGTCACCCCCATCTGGCCGCCGACGGGCGTGGCCGTCGCCGCCCTGC
>NZ_MUNH01000810.1:0-1727 GCF_002154615.1 Streptomyces recifensis | reverse complement strand
CGCGCAGCTCGGCCAGCCGGTCGGGGTGCTGCAGCAGCGTGTAGGTGCCCAGCGAGATCATGTTGGCGGTGGTCTCGTGCCCGGCGACCAGCAGGATGACGGCGAGCGAGACGACCTCGGCCCGGTCCAGCGCGCCCTCGCTGAGCTGCTTGTGTACCAGGTCGTCCAGTACTCCCTCGCCCGGCTGGGGGTGGCCGGCCTTGGCGTCGATGAGGCCGCCGAGGTAGGTCTCCAGCTCCTTGCGGGCGTTCTGGCTGTCGTCGGCCGTCGGCCCGCGCAGCAGCTTGCGGGACTGCTCCTCGAAGAACTCGTGGTCGGCGTACGGCACCCCGAGCAGGTCGCAGATGACCATGGACGGCACGGGCAGGGCGAAGGCCGACACCAGCTCGGCGCCGGGCCCTCGCTCGATCATCGCGTCCAGGAGGTCGTCGACGATCTTCTGGATGGCGGGCCGGAGGGCCGCGGCGCGTTTGACCGTGAACGACGGGATCATCATCCGCCGCTGGATCTGGTGCTCGGGGTCGTCCAGGCCCAGCAGGGCGACCCGGCGGTCCCGTACGCCCGCGAACCGGGCGGTGGGGATCGGGAACTCGGGGCGGCGCCGGTCGCTGGAGAGCCGGGGGTCGGCGAGCAGCGCGCGGGCCGCGGAGTGCCCGCTGACGGCCCAGACCTCGCGGCCGTCGTACAGGGTGACGCGGGACACGGGCCGGCCCTCGCGCAAGGGGCCGTACCCGGTAGGCGGGTGGTAGGGACAGGTGCGGTCCTGCGGGAAGGCGACGGGATCGGCCGCCTTCGCCGGGCCGGTGGTGTCCGTCAGTTCCGTCATGGATGGACCTCGCAGACGAAGAAGTACCTCGAACCGATCTTCATTAGATGCCCGGGGCACCTAGGGGGCGACGGCAAGTTCGGCCAGATCGGCGACCCGTCGGATCTGGCCGAAGAGGCGCGGCCGCCGGAGGTGTCCGGGCAGCGGAATCCGGTCGTCCGACGCACATCGGTCCTCCCAGTGTCGTCGCGTACGCCCCCTTTCGGCCACCCCCCGGCCGGCGACCGGCCGAGAGATCCGGCTATTCACCCGCGTGGCCCAGAGGATGCGCGGTACGGATGATCCCGGCGGCCCCCGGTGTTGCGGTGGACCGCAGGCGCGATGCCGTCGGCAGGACGAAACACGATGAAGGGGAGAAGCCATGCCTCTTGAGGGCGAGTACGAGCCGAGCCCGGAGCAATGGGTACGCGATCAGGTCGAGCTGTACGAGAGCTCCGGCGGGAGGGAGGGGAACACACTGCTCGACACCGGGCTGCCGGTGATCATCCTGACCACGCGCGGCAACCGCAGCGGCAAGATCCGCAAGACGCCGCTGATGCGGGTGGAGCACGACGGGAAGTACGCGGTGGTCGCCTCCGTGGGCGGCGCGCCGAAGCACCCGGTCTGGTACTTCAACGTCAAGGCCGACCCGACCGTCGAACTCCAGGACGGCCCTCAGAAGCGGGAGATGCGCGCCCGCGAGGTGAACGGCGACGAGAAGGCCCGGTGGTGGGAGCGGGCCGTCGCGGCCTTCCCCCCCTACGCCGAGTACCAGGAGAAGACCGACCGGGAGATCCCGGTCTTCGTCCTGGAGCCGGCCGACGCGAGCTGAACCGGCGCCGGGGGACGGTTCACGCGCCTTGCGCGTACGGCGGGTGTGAACCGTCCCCCGGCGGGCACGCGGAGCTCAGGCCCCGCCGCG
>NZ_MUNH01000809.1:0-2337 GCF_002154615.1 Streptomyces recifensis | reverse complement strand
GGGTCGTCCAGGACGGCCGCCCACTCGTCCGCGTAGCCGGAGACATGGCGGGCCATCTGGGCGTCGAGGTCGGCCGCGATGCCCAGCGCGTCGTCCAGCACGACGGCCCGCAGGTGGTCCAGGCCGCCTTCGAGGCGCTCCAGCCAGGGCGCGGTGCGTTCCAGCCGGTCGGCGGTGCGGATGTAGAACATCAGGAACCGGTCGATGGTGCGGATCAGGGTCGCCTTGTCCAGGTCGGTGGCGAGCAGGTCGGCGTGGCGCGGAGTGGTGCCGCCGTTGCCGCCGACGTAGAGGTTCCAGCCGGTGGAGGTGGCGATGATCCCGAAGTCCTTCGACTGGGCCTCCGCGCACTCGCGGGCGCACCCGGAGACGGCGGACTTCAGCTTGTGCGGGGCGCGCAACCCCCGGTAGCGCAACTCCAGCTCGATGGCGAGGGAGGTGGAGTCCTGCACGCCGTACCGGCACCAGGTCTGCCCGACGCAGGACTTCACCGTGCGCAGCGACTTGCCGTAGGCGTGCCCGGACTCGAAGCCGGCGTCGACGAGACGGCGCCAGACGGCGGGGAGCTGGTCGACCCGGGCACCGAAGAGATCGATGCGCTGACCTCCGGTGATCTTGGTGTACAGGCCGAAGTCGCGGGCCACCTCACCGATGACGATGAGCTTCTCCGGGGTGATCTCGCCGCCGGGGACGCGCGGCACGACCGAGTAGGAGCCGTTGCGCTGGAGGTTGGCGAGGTGGTGGTCGTTGGTGTCCTGGAGGGCCGCCTGTTCGCCGTCCAGGACATGGCCGTTGCCCAGGCTCGCCAGGATGGAGGCGACCACGGGCTTGCAGACGTCACAGCCGTCGCCGGTGCCGTGGCTGTCGACGAGTGTGGTGAAGTCGGTGATGCCCCGGACGCGGACGATCTCGTAGAGCTCGGCGCGGGTGTGGGCGAAGTGCTCACACAGGTCGCGGGAGACCTCGGTGCCGGAGGCGGCGAGTTCGTCCCGGACCACCGTGGCGAGGGTCTTCAGGCAACTGCCGCAGCCGGTACCGGCCTTGGTGCACTTCTTGACCTCGGTGACGCCGGTGAGCCCCTGTTCCCGTACGGCGGCGCGGACGGCACCGCCGGTGACGTTGTGGCAGGAGCAGAGCACCGCCTCGTCGGGCAACCGTGGTGTGGCAAGGTCGCCTTGGGCCGGGGGCAGTACCAACTGCTCCGGCGGTACGGTCAGCGGCTTTCCGGCGAGTGACAGGGGGCGGAGTACGCCGTACGCCTCGGTGTCGCCCACCAGGACACCGCCCAGGAGAGAGCCGTCGGTGCCGATGACGAGCTTCTTGTAGACGCCGGAGCGGCTGTCGGTGAAGGTGACGTCGAGCGCGCCCTCGGCGGTGCCGTGCGGGTCGCCGAAGCTGGCCACGTCGACGCCGAGCAGCTTGAGTTTGGTGGAGAGGTCGGCGCCCGTGAACTGGGATTCCCCCCGGCACAGTTGGCGGGCCGCTGTCTCGGCCATCGCATAGCCGGGGGCGACCAGGCCGTACACCCGGCCGTCCGCCGCCCGGGCGCATTCACCGATGGCCCACACGTGCGGGTCGGCGGTACGGCAGGCGGTGTCGACGGTGATCCCGCCGCGCTCGCCCACGTGCAGGCCGCAGTCGCGGGCCAGTTGATCACGGGCGCGGACCCCGGCAGAGAACACCACGAGATCCGCGGCGAGTTCGGTGCCGTCCGACAGCCGCGCCGCGCGGACACGTCCGTCGCTGCCCGCCTCCACGGCGGAGGTGCCCGTGCCGGTGTGCACCCGTACGCCCAATTCCTCGATCTTGCGGCGCAGTACCGCCCCACCGCCCTCGTCCACCTGGAGGGCCATCAGTCGCGGGGCGAACTCCACCACGTGCGTGTCCAGTCCGAGGGCGCGCAGAGCACCCGCCGCCTCCAGGCCGAGCAGTCCGCCGCCGACGACGATCCCGGTACGGGCCTGTGCCGCGTCCGCGCGGATGGCGCGGACGTCTTCGAGCGTGCGGTACACATGGCAGCCGGGGGTGTCATGGCCGGGCACGGGCGGCACGAAGGGGTACGAGCCGGTGGCCAGGACCAGCGCGTCGTAGCGCAGGACGCGGCCGGAGGAGCTGGTGACGGTGCGGGCGGCGCGATCGACGGCGGTGGCCGGGTCACCGAGGTGGAGGGCGATGCCGTGCCGCTCGAGGAACCGGTCGGGCACCAGGCTCAGCTCCTCGGCGCTGGTGCCGGAGAACCAGCTCGTCAGGTGGACGCGGTCGTAGGCGGGCCGGAGGAGCTGGTGACGGTGCGGGCGGCGCGATCGACGGCGGTGGCCGGGTCACCGAGGTGGAGGG
>NZ_MUNH01000808.1:0-3413 GCF_002154615.1 Streptomyces recifensis | reverse complement strand
CCCCTGACCCGCGCGGTCACCGGCTGGCCCCCGCCCGCCTGGCGGTTCGCCATGTGCGACGTCGGCCAGGGCGACGCCACCGTACTCTCCGCCGGCCCCGGCACCGCGGTCGTCGTGGACGCCGGCCCCGACCCGGCACCGGTCGACCGCTGCCTGCGCGAGCTGGGCATCACCCGCATCCCCCTGGTCGTCCTGACCCACTTCCACGCCGACCACGTGGGAGGGCTCTCCGGAGTACTGCGAGGCCGCTCGGTAGCCGCTATCGAGACCACGGGTTTCGCCGAACCGCCCGACCAGGCCGAGTCCGTACGCCGAGAGGCGGCCACCCACCACATCCCCCTGACCACGGCGGCAGCGGGCGAGGAGCGCCGAGTCGGCCCCCTGAGCTGGCGTGTCCTCTGGCCGCGGGCGGATGCGTGGGCGCCCCCCGACGGCCCGAACGACGCCAGCATCACCCTCCTGGTCCACACGGCCGGCCTCCGCCTGCTCCTCCTCGGTGACCTGGAACCCCCTGCCCAGCGGGAGCTGCTGCGCATGCCGGAGGCGGCCGACCTGGCTCGAGTGGACGTCCTGAAGGTCGCCCACCACGGCTCCGCCTACCAGGACCCCGACCTCCTCCACCGCACCGCTCCCCGCCTGGCCCTCATCTCCTGCGGCACCGGAAACCCGTACGGCCACCCGGCCCCCACGACCCTGGCGGCCCTCCGCTCCACCGGAGCCACGGTGCTGCGCACGGACCGGGACGGCGCGCTCGCCCTCACGGGGGCGGGGGGACCGCATGGGGGGATGAAGGTGATGCGGGACTGAGGGCGAACCCGTTGGCCTACGCCTGCTCACGCAGGATCGCGGTCACCCTCTCCGGGTCCTCGGCGACCCACGTCGGGCCACCACCCGCTTGGGGCCTGGATACGTACGCTTCGCCCGCCATTCCCGGCCCGGGATCGCAGAAGCGCCGTCTACGAGGCGGAGACCTCGCCCATGGCGCGGGCGCAGGGCGGGCTTCTCGACATCCGGGACTACAACGGCCAGCCCGCGCTGCGGACCGCGCACGGGGCGTCACGCTCCTCGGTGACGCCGCCCACCTCACGGCTCCGAACGGGGAGGGTGCCAACCTCGCCCTCTACGACGGAGCCGAACTCGGCAAGGCCATCGCCGCACACCCGGGCGACGTGGAGTCGGCGCTCACCGCGTACGAGCGGGAGATGTTCCCGCGCAGTGCCGAGGCCGCGCTGGAGGGGGCCGATCTCCGCGAGATGCTGGGCGAGGACACGCCGTACCACCTGATCAGTCTGTTCACGGAGTAGCGGGCCGCGGGCCTTCGGGGTGCGCGTACGCGCCGACGCGGGACGATGCGCCCCACCTCCCGCCACACTGTCCCCATGAACCCCACCCACACCGACGCCTACCTCCAGCGCCTCGGCGCGGAGCGCCCCCCGCGTGCCACCACCGAAGCCCTGCGGGACCTGCACCTGCGCCACCTGCGAGCCGTGCCCTTCGAGAATCTGTCGATTCACCTGGGCGAGCCCGTCGTCCTGAAGGAGGATGCGCTGCTGGACAAGGTGGTCGCGCGCCACCGGGGCGGCTTCTGCTACGAACTCAACGGGGCCTTCGGCCTGTTGCTGGCCTCGCTCGGTTACGAGGTCCAGCTTCTGGCGGGACGGGTGCACGGGGACGACGGTCTCGGCATCCCCTACGACCATCTCGCCCCGCGCGTGCGGACGGTGGACGGTGGCGACCTGATCGCCGACGTGGGGTTCGGCGCGCACAGCCACCTTCCGCTGGAGTTCGGCGAGCGCCGGGACCAGACGGACCCCGGCGGTACGTTCCGGGTGGTGGAGGCGGGCGACGGGGACCTGGACGTTCTCCGGGACGGCAAGGCGCAGTACCGGCTGGAGACGCGCCCCCGCACGCTCCCGGACTTCCGCGCCGGAGCCTGGTGGCACTCCACCTCGCCGGAGTCGCACTTCACCCAATCCCTGGTGTGCTCGCGGATCACGGAGGACGGCGGCCGGATCACCCTCGGCGGGCGGACGTTGACGACCACGGACGCCGACGGGCACAAGACGGTAGATGAGGTGGGCACGGACGAGGAGGTGCTCGCGGTGTACCGGGACGGGTTCGGGGTCGGGCTGAGTGAGGTCCCCACTGTCCGGGGCGGCCAATTCGGGTGACTCCCGGCGCATGGGCCGTACTCCCGTGATGTGGGCCCGTTTTGCTCGAAAGCCGCATCGGTGATCGAATGACTTTTCGTCAACACGGGGTGTCGAAGCGCGCAGAGGCGCACAGGAGTGGCGTACATGTTCGGCCGGTGGCTGGAGAAACGAACGGACCGGGTCCACCGGACGAGTCCACTGGCGGCGGTCCGTACCCCGGCGGACGCGGGTGTGCTGAGCTGCCGGGTGCTCGATCCGGTCAACCAGCCGGTCGCATCGGCGGAGTTCACGGTCAGCGACAGCCTCGGCCGCAAGGTCGTCACCGGCGGCACCGATCCGTACGGCTCCTTCATGGCGACCGTCCCGGCCGGCGAGTACCGGCTCGCGGTGTCCGCCGAGGGGTACAGGCCGTACCGCGCCACGGCCCTGGTCGCGGAGAACTCCCTCGCCTCGCTCGGTGACGTGACCCTCCAGGTGGCGCCCCCGACCGCGCCTCCGATGCGGGGCGACTGGGACGTCGACCCGGTCCACTCCTCCATCGTCTTCACCGCCCGGCACATCGGACTGGCCCGTATCCACGGGCGGTTCAACTCCTTCGCGGGCGCGGTTCGGATCGCCGACCGGGTCGAGGACTCGGCGATGCACGTGGTGATCGACGCGGCCTCCATCGACACCGGGGTCCGGATGCGCGACGACCACCTCCGCTCGCCCGACTTCCTGGACGTGGGCCGCTACCCGACGCTGGAGTTCTACAGCGAGCGGTTCGTCCGCCGGGGCGGCAACCGGTGGGCCGTCACCGGCGGGCTCTCCCTGCACGGTGTGACCCGCACCGTGACCCTGGACACCGAGTACCTCGGCCTCGGCAACGGCATGGAGGGCGAGACCCGCGCCGCCTGCCGCGCCACCACCGAACTCCACCGCGACGACTACACGATCAACTGGCAGACCCTGCTGGCCCGTGGCATCGCCGCGATCGGACCGAGCATCCGGGTCGACCTGGACGTGCAGATCGTGCCGCGCGTGCTCACGGGCTGAGCCTGCCCCTGTGCGGAGGCTCCCGTCGGCCGACCTCCCGGACACCCACCCCGCACCCAGGCCCCCGAGCAGTGCCGGACAATGGCCGCGTGAGTGATGTGAGACATGTGCTGGTGCTCCCCGACCGTGACGCCGCCGAGGAGGCGGCCGAGGCGCTCGGGGCGCGGTTCGCCGTCGACGAGGAGCCCCGGCTCGTCCGGGACGCGCTGGCCGGCGAGGACGACG
>NZ_MUNH01000807.1:0-1086 GCF_002154615.1 Streptomyces recifensis | reverse complement strand
TACGGCCCCTGCGCAGGGGCTCGTTGACGACGACCGCGGCGCGCGGCTCCTCCCCCGTCCAGCGGTGGCCGGGGTCGATGACGCCGTGCTCGATCACCGTGGTCGGCGCCCGGCCGTTGTCCCACATCAGGTGGTTGAAGTGGGTGACGTGCACGAGGGGTATGTCGGACCGGCCGGCCAGCGGGTGCCGGGTGTCCACCGCCGTCTCGTGGGGGCTGTTGTGCTCGACGTAGACGGCGGGCACGTCGACGCCGGGGCGGCGGCCGGTCCAGCGGCGGGCCAGTTCGAGTTCGTGCGGGCGCTGAAGCACCATCAGGTCGATGTCGGCGTCCCGCAGTTGCTCCGGGGTGCGTTCGAGCACGGTGCCGGGCCACTGCCAGGTGCGGGCGCGGCCGAGTCCGTCGGGGCCGCGGTCCTCGGTCACCGGGACGAGGAAGGTGGCCCGGCCCTGCACGAACGCCGTCAGCCATGAGCCGTGCACATGCCATACCAGGATGTTCATGGTTCTCCTTCCTCACATCGCGGGCTGGAGCAGCTTCTGGACGGCGCTGAGCACGTCGTGCGCCGTCACCTCGTCCAGGCAGGGATGGCCGGGCACCGGACACTGCCGGGCCCTGCTGTCCGCGCAGGGCGCGTCCTGGCGGCCGAGCAGCACGCTGGGCACCCCGTACGGGCCCCAGCGCTCGGCCGGGACCACCGGGGCGAAGAGCGAGACGACCGGTGTCCCGACGGCGGCCGCCAGATGGGCCGGGCCGGTGTTGCCGCACACCACCGCGTCGGCCAGGCGCAGCACGCCGGACAGGGTGCGCGGGTCGGTGCGGCCGCCCAGGTCGATCGCGGTGCCGCCACTCACCCGCCGGGTCAGCTCACTCTCGTCCGGCCCGCCCGTGACGACCACCCGGTGCCCGGCGTCGGTGAGCAGGGCGACCGCCTCGGCGCACCGCTCGGGGCTCCAGGCCCGCGCCGGGGCGCTGGCGCCGGGGTGGACGACGACATAGGGGCCGTTGCCGGTGAGGGCCGCGGTGTCGGGGGGCGGCAGCACGCGCAGCCGCCCGTCGTCGCCGGGGCGCGGGGTGAACCCCATGG
>NZ_MUNH01000806.1:0-2318 GCF_002154615.1 Streptomyces recifensis | reverse complement strand
CGGGTCGTTGTCGACGTAGACGACCCGCGTCTCCGGGGCGAGGCCCTGCGCGACCTCGTGCGTGTTGTCGGCGGTGGGCAGGCCGGTGCCGATGTCCAGGAACTGCCGGATGCCGAGGTCGCCGACCAGATGGCGCACGGCGCGGCCCAGGAAGAGGCGGTCGTGGCGGGCGTACTCCCCGATGCCCGGGTGCAGTTGGCGGATCTGGTCACCGGCCGCACGGTCGACCTCGTAGTTGTCCTTGCCGCCGAGCCAGTAGTTCCAGATCCGGGCGGTGTGCGGCTGGCCGGTGTTGATGCGGGCGCGAAGGGACACGGCCACGTCGTTGGTGGCGGCCGGGTTGTCGGTCACGGGGGTCAGCTCCTGGGGTGCCGGGGGCGGGAGGTACCGGTCAAGACGCAATCTAGACGCCGGAGTTGCTCCGCGCCGCAGGTCCGCGGCATTGGGGGTGTCCCGAGCGGCCCTCGGCGGGCCCCCCTCGTAGACTCGGAACCATGGACGACGCTCTTGTGTCCCGGCTCGGCTCGGGCAAATACCTGCTGGTCACCAGCTACCGCAAGGACGGCACTGCGGTGGCCACCCCGGTCTGGGTCGTCCCCGACGGCGACGCCCTCGGCGTCTGGACCGCCGCCGACAGCTACAAGGTCAAGCGCATCCGCCGCCGCGCGGACGTCCTGGTGGGCCCCTGCGACATGCGCGGCCGTCCGACCGGCGCCCCGCACCCCGCGCACGCCGAGATCGCCGACCCCGCGACCACGGCCCGCTACCGCACCCTGATCGCCCGCAAGTACGGCATCGCGGGCCGCCTCACCCTGCTGGGCAGCAGGCTGCGCCGGGGGGCCGAGGGCACGGTGGGCATCCGGGTGACGTTTCCGTCCTAGCCTGCCGACCGCCTCAGGTCCACGCCCGGCACGACTCGTCCAGCAGCTGGAAGACCGGTTCGCCGCGTACCGGGTCCTCGGCCGTCGACAGGCGGACCCGGTCGCCGCTGTGGATGCCGATCAGGGGGCCCATGACGCGGCCGCGTACGACGAAGCCCTCGGCGAGTTCGACGAGGGAGACGTTGCGGGCGGCGGGTGTGTTGCGGTGGACGGTGGTGGAGTGGCGGACCGTGCCGATGCCCTCGCTGCGCTCGGTGCGCAGGTCGCTGCCCTGGCAGACCGGACACAGGAGCCGGTGGTACATCGCGGTGCCGCACCAGCCGCAGCGCTGGTACTCGAGGGAGTCGGCGGGGCGCTCGGTGAGGAGGCTCGCCGAGCCCGCCACCGGCTGGGCCGTTCCTGCTGAGTGGTGGTACACGCTCGTCAACTCCCTGCACTGGGCCGGAATCCGCTCGTGCCCGATGCCGTGCCACCGTGCACGAGCGACAGCGTATGGCACTCAGTGTCACTCGTAAAGGCACTGCGTACCCTTATTTACCGGCTCTCGCCCCGGGCCGCCTCGAACTGCCGCACCACCTGCCAGAGCGGGGCGTCCCGGCGGGCCACGAGGACCACCACGTCGTCGGGGCGTGGCGACTCGGGCGGGAAGGGGGACGGCGCGGGCCGGGCCGGCGGGTCGGCGAACGCCGTCTGCACGCAGGCCAGCGCGTGGTCCACGGCCGCCTCCGCGTCGCCCTTGGCGTCCGAACGCAGCCAGGAGCGAAGGGCGTTGTTGTGTGCGGCGACCACCGCCGCCGCGATCACGTCCGCGCGCAGCGTGCCGTCCGGCAGCTCCGCGAACCTCCCGCGCAGATACGCGGCGAGTGCCCGCTCGTAGCGCCAGACGACCGACAGTTCGTACGCCCGCAGCCCCGGCACCCGGCGCGTCAGCCGGTAGCGCTGGACCGAGAACGCCGGGTTCTCCGCGTACATGCGCAGCACCAGCCGGGCCGCGTCGCACACCCGCCGCACCGGCTCCGGGTCGCTCTCGCCCGCCGCGAGGAACGCGGTCATGTCGGCGAGGCAGCTCTCGTGGTCGGGGAAGACCACGTCCTCCTTGGACGGGAAGTAGCGGAAGAACGACCGCCGTCCCACCTCCGCCAGCGCCACGATGTCGTCCACCGTGGTCTGCTCGTAGCCGCGTTCCAGGAAGAGCTGGAAGGCGGCCGCCACCAGGGCGTCCCGCATCGGCGGCTTCGCGGGCGGCGCCGCACTGCTGGTGCTCATGGACGGGAACGTAGCACCCGGCGGCCATCTATGGCACTGAGTGCAGCCGACAGACCCCGGTGAGGGAACCGAGTGCTCCGTGCGGGCCCGGCGATCATCGTCCACCTGCTGCGACGTAACCTTTCTCCACCCTGTCGGCACCCGGCCCGTACGAGGAGATCCCGTATGCCC
>NZ_MUNH01000081.1:0-16175 GCF_002154615.1 Streptomyces recifensis | reverse complement strand
CCCGGCGCTGCCGGCAGCGCGACATCGCCGCGGGCGACGTGATCAGCTCCTTCGGCACCCGCACCGAGAAGGTGTACCTGCTCGCCCACGGCCGCGTGGAGAAGATCGGCACGGGTCCCTACGGCGACGACGCGGTGCTCGAAGTCCTCGCCGACGGCGCCTACTTCGGCGAACAGGCGCTGCTCGACCCCGACGCCATCTGGGAGTACACCGCCCGCGCCGCCACCGCGTGCACGGTGCTCGTGCTCAGTCGCTCGGACTTCGAGCAGGTCGCCGAGCGCTCCGACTCCCTGAGTGAGCACGTCGCCCGGCTGCGCGCGCTCCCGGACCAGCGGACCAACAAGTACGGCGAGAAGGAGGTCGAGCTGGCGGCCGGCCACTCCGGCGAGCCCGACATCCCGCACACCTTCGTGGACTACGAGGCGCGGCCGCGCGAGTACGAACTCAGCATCGCCCAGACCGTGCTGCGCATCCACTCCCGCGTGGCCGACCTCTACAACCAGCCGATGAACCAGACCGAGCAGCAGTTGCGGCTCACGGTCGAGGCGCTGAAGGAGCGCCAGGAGCACGAGCTGGTCAACAACCGCGAGTTCGGCCTCCTGCACAACTGCGAGTACGACCAGCGGCTCCAGCCGCACGACGGCGTCCCCGGCCCGGACGACCTGGACGAGCTGCTCAGCCGCCGCCGGGGCACCAAGTTCCTGCTCGCCCACCCCCGCGCCATCGCGGCGATCGGGCGCGAGCTGAACAAGCGCGGACTGGTCCCGGAGACCATCGACGTGGGCGGCAACCGCATCCCCACCTGGCGCGGGGTGCCGATCTACCCGTGCAACAAGATCCCGGTCAGCGAGGCCCGCACCACCTCGATCATCGCGCTGCGCACCGGTGAGGCCGAGCAGGGCGTCATCGGCCTCCGCCAGTCCGGCCTGCCGGACGAGATCGAGCCCAGCCTGTCGGTGCGCTTCATGGGCATCAACGAGCAGGCCGTCATCAACTACCTGGTGACCGCCTACTACTCGGCCGCCGTCCTGGTGCCGGACGCGCTGGGCGTGCTGGAGAACGTGGAGATCGGCCGGTGGCGGTGACGCGATCACCTGCCTCCCGCCCCGGCGGCCGACGCCGGGGCGGGGGCCCCACCGTGTTCGCCGGGGAGGGGGAACCATGAGCGAATCCATCGTGGAGACCGGGGAGTGCCCTGCGCCGGTCTCGTCGGACGGGGTACCCAGGCCGCGCCGGGCGGCGGAGGACACGCCGGGGCACGAGGCGCTCGTTCTGCTGGAGCGCACACGGGATGTCGTGGACCCCGAACTGCGCTCCGCCGTCGAGTCGTTGCCGGTGCAGTTACGCCGGATCGCGCTCTACCACTTCGGCTGGAGCCACGCGGACGGCACTCCGGCGGCGGGCAACGGGGGCAAGGCGATCCGCCCCGCCCTCGTCCTCGCGGCGGCGTCCGCGCTGGGCGGCGCGGAGGCGCGGGCGGCGGCCGTGCGGGCCGCCGCGGCGGTCGAACTGGTCCACAACTTCACGCTGATGCACGACGACGTG
This sequence comes from Streptomyces recifensis, assembly GCF_002154615.1. Taxonomy (NCBI): domain Bacteria; kingdom Bacillati; phylum Actinomycetota; class Actinomycetes; order Kitasatosporales; family Streptomycetaceae; genus Streptomyces; species Streptomyces recifensis. Next base: position 14,630 of record NZ_MUNH01000081.1, on the reverse strand, counting down.
ATGGACCGCGACACCACCCGCAGACACCGGCCCACGGCCTGGACCGCGTTCGGCGTCCCCGACGCGATCCTCGCCGGGGACGCCCTCCAGGCACTGGCGGTGCGACTGCTCGCCGCTGATCCGCACCCGGCCGCCGGCCGGGCGGCGGCCCGGCTCGCGGAGTGCGTGATCGAACTGTGCGCCGGACAGCAGACCGACACGGCGCTGGAACAGCGCGCGCCCGGCGAGGTCGCCCTCGACGAGGTGCTCGCCATGGCCGAGGCGAAGACCGGCGCCCTGCTGGGCTGCGCCTGCGCCCTGGGCGCGCTGTACGCGGGCGCGGAGGACGAGGTGGTGGCGGCGCTGGACACCTTCGGCCGGGAGGCCGGGCTGGCGTTCCAGCTCATCGACGACGTGATCGGCATATGGGGCGACCCCAGCCGCACGGGCAAGCCGGCCGGTGCCGACCTCGCCGTCCGGAAGAAGTCTCTGCCCGTGGTCGCCGCGCTGACCTCCGGCACCCCGGCGGGGGCCGAACTGGCCGCGCTGTACGCCCGCCCGCACACCGCGGGGGACGGCGCCGAGATCTCCCGTGCCACGGTCGCGGTGGAGCAGGCGGGCGGCCGGGACTGGGCGCAGGCGGAGGCGGCGGACCGGATGGCCCGCGCGGTGCAGGAACTGGCCCGCGCGGTTCCGGCTCCGGAGGCGGCGGGGGGTCTGCTGGCCCTGGCGGAGTTCGTCACCCGGCGCAGTAGCTGAGCCGCCTCGGGGCCCTTGGACCCTTGGCCCCCTTGGGTCCCGCGCATCCCCACGGTGCGCGGGACCCGTCCGGCCTACCCTGGGCTTATGGACAGGGAAGCCCACGTCTGCCCCACCTGTGGCGAGTCCGTCGACATGGTCGCCGGCCGCCGCAAGACCCTGGGGGCGTGGGTGCCGGTGTGGAAACCGGGCCCGTGCCACAACCCGGCCTGCGCCCGTAGCGTGACCCCCATGCCCCAGCACCCCGAGGTTCAGCACCCCGAGATCCTGCACATCACCGAACGCGCCCTCTGGGAAGCGGCCCGCGAGCAGGGCTCGTACGAGCTCTCCACCCGAGGCCGCACCCTCCAGGAGGTCGGCTACATCCACTTCTCCACCCGTGCCCAACTCCCGCGCGTGGCCGCCTTCCTGTACGGCGAGGACCCCGGACGGGAGGACCTGGTGGTGCTGGTGGTCGACCCCGCCCTGCTGGACGCCCCGCTGAAGTACGAGGCGATGCCACCGGCGGGGGAGGAGTTCCCGCACGTGTACGGGGCGGTGCCGGTGTCGGCGGTGGTGGACGTGGAGGAGTGGAAGGCGGCCGGCCGGGACCGGCCCTAGGGTCTTTCGTCTGGATCAGGCCGGATCAGGGCGCGGTGCCGGACCCCGCGAGCCCGGCAAGATCCAAACGAGAGGCCCTAGGCCCCCTCGGGCCGGCCGAGGCGCTTGCGGTCCTCCTCGTCCCAGGTGCGGGTGTCGCGGGGCTCGACGTAGGGCTCCTCGTCGGCCGGGTGACCGCCCGCGATGGCGCGGTGACGGCTCATCTCCGCGTCGAACTCCAGGCCGAGCAGGATGGCCAGGTTGGTGAGCCACAGCCACACCAGGAAGACGATCACGCCCGCGATGGCGCCGTAGGTCTTGTTGTAGGAGGAGAAGTTCGCCACGTAGAGCGCGAAGGCCGCCGACGCGATCAGCCAGACGACCAGGGCGAGGAAGCTGCCCGGAGTGATCCAGCGGATGCTGCGGATCTTGGCGTTCGGGGTCGCCCAGAACAGGATCGCGATCATGATCGTGACGAGGACCGCGAGCACAGGCCACTTGGCGATCGACCACACGGTCAGGAACGTGTCGCCGACGCCCAGCGTGGTGCCCACCTGCCGGGCCACGCTGCCGGTGAGGACGACGATCAGCGCGCTGATCACGGCGATGACCATGAGCACCACGGTCACCCCCAGCCGCACGGGCAGCAGCTTCCACACCGGACGGCCCTCGGGCACGTCGTACACGGCGTTGGCGCTGCGGATGAAGGCGGCCACGTAACCGGAGGCGGACCACACCGCGAGCGCCAGGCCCACGAGCGCCATGACCGAGCCGACCCCGCCCTTGCCCTGCATCTGCTGCACGGCGGCACGCAGCACCTCGCGGGCGGGCCCGGGGGCGAGCTGCTGAATGTTGGTCAGCACCTTCTGGGTCGTCGACCGGCCGGCCAGCCCGAGCAGGGAGACCAGCGCGAGCAGTGCCGGGAAGAGCGCGAGGACACCGTAGTAGGTCAGCGACGCCGCCCGGTCGACCAGCTCGTCCTTCTGGAACTCCTTCAGGGTGCCCTTGAGCACCGCACCCCAGGACCGCGCGGGCAGATCCGTCGGCGAGTCCGGCGCCCGCCGCTCCACCTGCTCCGTCGGACCGAGGCCCGCGTCCTGCCCGGCCGACTCGTCTTCGTCACGGGACCCGAATCCCCTCAGCGATTTCTCCATGCCTGCCGGATGTCCCGTGAGCGGCCGCCTATGTCGGCGTCGTCCATGCCGGCGGCCGGGGCATCCGGACCCGTTAAAAGACCGCACCCGGCTCCTCGAAGGCGCCGGGTGCGGTCGGAGACGCTGCGGAATCAGGCACGTCGCAGGCCGGAAGGGATGACCCGAGGGGTCAGGCCTTCTTGGTCTCCCAGAAGATCTTGTCGATCTGGGCGATGTAGTCCAGGGCCTTCTGGCCCGTCGCCGGGTCGGTGGAGGCCTTGGCGGCGGAGAGGGCCTTGACCGCCTCGTTGACCAGCGTGTGCAGCTCGGGGTAGCTCTCGAAGTGCGGCGGCTTGAAGTAGTCGCTCCAGAGCACGTCCAGGTGGTGCTTGGCCAGCTCGGCGCGCTGCTCCTTGATCACCGTGGCACGGATCTGGAAGTGCAGGTCGTCGTTGGCGGCCATCTTCTCCTGGATGGCCTTCACCGACTCCGCCTCGATGCGGGCCTGGGCGGGGTCGTACACACCGCAGGGCAGGTCGCAGTGGGCGCTGACCTTGACCTTGGGGGCAAACAGGCGGGAAAGCATGGAGCGTTCCTTCCTCGTGATCGTCTTCTCAGGTGGGACATTACTCCCTGAGGGACTGGTTTTCCCGAGTGCCCCCCAGGGCTTAGGACAAAAGTCCGGGGTCAGACTGAGACTGTGGAGGAACGGACCGGGGAGGTGCCGGGGATGCCGGAGCTGTCGCAGGAGACCGAGCGGGGCAGAGCGCTGCCGCCCTTCGGCCTCGCCGAGGTCACGGGCCCCTCCATGGTGCCCACGCTCCACCACGGGGACCGCCTGCTGCTGCGGTACGGCGCTCCCGTCCGGCCGGGACAGATCGTCGTCCTGCGCCACCCCTTCCAGCAGGACCTGCTGGTCGTCAAGCGTGCGGTGGAGCGGCGCGAGGGCGGCTGGTGGGTGCTCGGCGACAATCCGTACGCCGGCGGGGACAGCACCGACTACGGGGTCGTGCCCGAGGAGCTGATCCTCGGGCGGGCCTGGCTGCGTTATCGCCCGCCGGCCGGGCGCGGCTCGCCGCTGGCGGTCGTGCGCTGGGCGTTCTCCGCGGCCAGACCGCTGCTGTCGGACCGGTCGGCGGCCAGGCGCTTCCGGGCGCGGTAGGCGGCGACGTTGGCGCGGGTCGCGCAGCGGTCGGAGCAGTAGCGGCGGGAGCGGTTGGTGGAGGTGTCCAGGTAGGCGTTCCGGCAGGGGGCGGCCTGGCACAGGCCCAGCCGGTCGACGCCGTACTCGGTCAGATGGAACGCCAGCCCCATCGCGGCGATGGCCGCGTAGCCCGCGGTCGCGTTCGACGGGTGATCGGCCAGGTGCATGTGCCACAGCGGGCGGCCGTCGTCGTCGCGGTGGTCGTGCCCGGAGATCTGCGGGCTGACCGGGAACTCCAGCAGCAGGGAGTTCAGCAGGTCCACGGCCAGCGTCTCGTCGCCCTCGTCCGCCGCCTCGAACACCGCGCGCAGCCTGCCGCGGACCGAACGGAAGCGCGTGACATCGGCGTCGGTGGCGCGGCGGGCGGCCGACGCGTTCCCGCCGAAGAGGTCGCGTACGGCCTCCACCGAGGTCAGGGAGTCCTTGCCCTGGCCCGGCTCCTCGCTGTTGACGAGGCGTACGGCGTAATCCGAGTAATGGGCCAGTTCCACTTGTAGTCCTTACTGGGGCGCTCTATGGTCGTGTCTGCGGTCGGGTAATGGCCGGACGCACTTCCAGGGTATTACGCCTGCGCTGAAGGGGATGGGGAATCGTGACCACCGTAGGTACGGGGACGGACTGGGCCGCCTGGCAGGAGAGCTGGGACCGTCAGCAGGAGTGGTACATGCCCGACCGCGAGGAGCGGTTCCGGGTCATGCTCGACATGGTGGAGGCGTTCGCCGGCACGGCCCCGCGCGTGCTCGACCTCGCGTGCGGTACGGGCACGATCACCGCCCGGCTGCTGGCGCGGTTCCCGGAGGCGACCAGCACCGGGGTCGACCTCGATCCGGCCCTGCTCGCCATCGCCCGCGGCACGTTCGCGGGCGACGACCGGGTGACCTTCGTCGAGGCCGACCTCAAGAACGCCGACTGGCCGGCGGCGCTGCCGTACGGCTCCTACGACGCGGTGCTCACCGCCACCGCCCTGCACTGGCTGCACACCGAGCCGCTCACCGCGCTGTACGGGCAGCTCGCGGGGCTGGTGCGGGAGGGCGGGGTGTTCATGAACGCCGATCACATGACCGACGAGTCCACACCCCGGATCAACGCCGCCGAACGGACCCAGCGGCACGCGCGGATGGACCGGGCCAAGCGGGACGGGGCCCTCGACTGGGCCGAGTGGTGGCAGCTCGCCGCCCAGGACCCGGTCCTCGCCGGCCCCACCGCCCGCCGCTTCGAGATCTACGGCGAACACGCCGACGGAGACACCCCGTCCGCCGCCTGGCACGCCTCCGCCCTCCGCGAGCAGGGCTTCGGCGAGGCCCGGCCGGTGTGGTGCTCGCCCTCGGACTCGCTGGTGCTCGCGCTGAAGTGACGCACGGAAGAGGGACGGTACGGGGTGACCCGTACCGCCCCTCGGTGTGTCCGTGACGGCTACAGCACCTTCGACAGGAACGACTGGGTGCGTTCGTGCCGGGGGTTGGTGAGGACGTCTCGGGGGTGGCCGGACTCTACGACCACTCCGCCGTCCATGAAGACCAGGCTGTCGCCGACCTCGCGGGCGAAGCCCATCTCGTGGGTGACGACGACCATCGTCATGCCGGACTCGGCGAGGTCGCGCATGACGTCGAGGACGTCACCGACCAGCTCCGGGTCGAGCGCCGACGTGGGCTCGTCGAAGAGCATCAGCTTGGGCTCCATGGCGAGGGCCCGGGCGATCGCCACACGCTGCTGCTGGCCGCCGGAGAGCTGCGAGGGGTAGTTGCCCGCCTTGTCGCCGAGGCCCACCCGCTCCAGGAGCTGCATCGCCTGCTCCTGCGCCGCCCGCTTGGAGACGCCCTTGACCTGTACGGGCGCCTCGGCGACGTTCTCCGCGGCCGTCATGTGCGGGAAGAGGTTGAAGCGCTGGAAGACCATGCCGATGTCCCGGCGCTTCAGCGCGACCTCGCTGTCCCGCAGCTCGTACAGCTTGTCGCCCTTCTGGCGGTAGCCGACCAGCTCGCCGTCGACGTACAGGCGGCCGGCGTTGACCTTCTCCAGGTGGTTGATGCACCTCAGGAATGTCGACTTGCCGGAGCCGGAGGGGCCGATGAGGCAGAACACCTCGCCCGGCTTCACCTCCAGGTCGATGCCCTTGAGAACCTCGACCGCGCCGAAGGACTTGTGCACACCCTCGGACTTCACCATCGGCACGATCGCCTTCGGCGGGGTGTCGTTCTTGCTCAGCTTGTCGCTCATGCCGCGCCTCCCTTCGGACGGCCCAGGGAGAACATGTTCGCCTTCACCTTCTGCCAGGGAGTGGCAGGCAGTTGACGGCTGGAGCCTCGGGCGTAGTAGCGCTCGATGTAGTACTGGCCGACGCTCAGGATCGAGGTCATGATCAGGTACCAGGCGGCGGCGAGGAAGTACATCTCCACCGGTGCGCCGGAGTTCTGGCCGATGTCCTGGGCGTAGCGGAAGAGTTCGGGATACTGGACGGCCGCCACGAGCGAGGTCGTCTTCAGCATGTTGATCACTTCGTTGCCCGTGGGCGGCACGATCACGCGCATCGCCTGCGGGATCACGACCCGGCGCAGCGTCTTGGCGTGGCTCATGCCCAGCGCGTGGGACGCCTCGGTCTGGCCCTCGTCCACCGCGAGCAGACCGGCGCGGCAGATCTCCGCCATGTACGCGGCCTCGTTGAGGCCGAGGCCGAGCAGCGCCGTCAGCAGCGGCGTCATGAAGTCCGACCAGTAGTTCTTGTAGATCGGGCCCAGGTTGATGTACTCGAAGACGAGTCCCAGGTTGAACCACAGGAACAGCTGCACCAGCACCGGGGTGCCGCGGAAGAACCAGATGTAGAACCAGGCGATCGACGAGGTCACCGGGTTCTTCGACAGCCGCATCACCGCGAGGACGATGCCGCCCACGATGCCGATCACCATCGACAGGACCGTCAGCAGCAGCGTCTTGCCGACGCCGGTCAGGATGCGGTCGTCGAAGAAGTAGTCCGGGATCGCGTGCCAGTTGATCTTGCCCTGGCTGAAGGCGTACACGATCGCCGCGAGCAGCGCGATGGCGATGACGGCGGACACGTAGCGCCCGTAGTGCTTGACCGGGATGGCCCTGATGGCCTCCGGCGCGGCCGGGGGAGCGCTCGTGCCCCCGGCCGTCTTCTCGATGTCAGTCACAGGTATTGCCTCTCGGTGGCCGCTGAGGTTCCGCGGATCACTTGCCGCTGTTGATGGCGGCTTCCTTGACGGCGCCGTCCTGCGCGCCCCACTTCTGGAGGATCTTCGCGTACTCGCCGTTCTTGATGATCGCGTCCAGCGCGGCCTTCAGGGCGTCACGCAACTGCGTGTCCTTCTTGGCGACCGCGATGCCGTACGGGGCCGCCTCGACCTGGTCGCCCACGACCTCGAAGTCCTTGCCGCCGCCGGAGGTCTTCACCGCGTAGGCGGCGACCGGGAAGTCGGAGGAGGCGGCGTCCACACCGCCGGAGCGCAGCCGGGTCTGGGACTGCTGGTCGTCGTCGAACGGCTCGATGCTGATCTTCTTGCCGGCCGGACACTTCTTGGTCTCCTGCTTGGCCAGGTCCTCGGAGACCGTGCCGCGCTGGACGGCGAGCTTCTTGCCGCACAGGTCCGACCAGTCGGTGATGCCCTTGGTCTCGCCCTTGCGCGTGTAGATGGAGACGCCGGCCGTCAGGTAGTCGACGAAGTCGACGCCCTCGCCGACCTTCTTGCCCGTGTCGGGGTCGACGCCCTCCTGACGGTTCTTGTTGTCGGTCATCGCGGACATGGCCATGTTGAACCGGCCGGAGCGCAGACCGGTGAGCAGTCCGTCGAACGTGCCGTCCTCGAAGCTGAACTTCACACCGAGCTGGTCGCCGAGGGCGGTGGCGAGGTCCGGGTCGATGCCGACGACCTTGCCGGAGGAGTCCTTGAACTCGACCGGGGCGTAGTGGATGTCGGAACCGACCTTGATCTCGCCCTTGTCCCGGATGTCGGAGGGCAGCAGCTTGGCGAGGGGCGCGGCGGAGGAGGCGCTGCCGGAGCCGGAGTCCTTGCCCTTCGTCTGGTCACCGCAGCCGGTGAGGATCAGGGTGCCTGCGACCGCGATCGCACCGGCCGCTGCGATCCGGGACCGTGCGGTCGTACGACGGGTGGAGCTTGCGGTCATCGTGGTTCCTCCGGCGGATGGGAAGAGAAGACGTACCGATGGGGTCGACGAGAACACACACCTTCGGGTGCCGCGACCTCGTGGGTTTACGGCATCCTGCCATTCGGACTACGCCATTCAGGGTCGTCACAATGTCAAAATCGGATAACGGGTGACCGAGAACCGCATCAGGTCGGTACATCCGCGCTCCATTCAGACCGGATGATCTGCGGAAATACGCTGTTCACACCGGAAGATCCACAGGGGGTCTCAGCATCCGGACGGCCGGTGTGCGGTGATTGAGGGGATTCGCGGGGCGGTTGAGGTTCCTCTGAGGTGCGCCCGCCGGCCCTCTGTGCGAGGGGTGTGCGGAGGCGTGGGAGGGCCCGGCGGCATTCCGGGGCGACATGTGACCTTGCGCCTAATGGACTCGTGGTCCGCCCGTCCGTCCGGTATGAAGGTTCTTTACACCCCTCATCCGGGGCTCAGGGCGCGTGTGCGGCGCGCCCGTCGCGTATGTGCTCGTACGTATCCGTCAATCGAGCCGTGCGCGGTGCCCGCCCACTCCTCACCCGGAGTGGTCGACCCTCAACCATGCATACCTAAGGGGTAAGACAAAGTGGCAGCGGAGATCGTCAATCCTCGCAGCGACAGCGGTGCCGGACCGGAGGGCGGGGCCGAGCCCCTGGACTCCTTCGACCCCGCGTTCGCGCTGCACCGCGGCGGCAAGATGGCCGTGCGGGCCACCGTGCCGATCCGGGACACGGAAGACCTTTCCCTCGCGTACACCCCCGGCGTCGCGCGCGTGTGCACCGCGATCGCGGAAACGCCGGAGCTGGTCAACGACTACACCTGGAAGTCCTCGGTCGTCGCCGTCGTCACCGACGGCACGGCCGTGCTCGGTCTCGGGGACATCGGTCCCGAGGCGTCCCTCCCCGTGATGGAGGGCAAGGCGATCCTGTTCAAGCAGTTCGGCGGGGTCGACGCGGTGCCGATCGCCCTCGACTGCACCGGAGTCGACGAGATCGTGGAGACCGTCGTCCGGCTCGCCCCCTCCTTCGGCGGGGTGAACCTGGAGGACATCTCCGCGCCGCGCTGCTTCGAGATCGAGCGGCGCCTGCAGGAGCGGCTGGACATCCCGGTCTTCCACGACGACCAGCACGGCACCGCCGTCGTCACGCTGGCGGCGCTGCGCAACGCGGCGCGGCTCAGTGGGCGCGAGATCGGGCAGCTCCGCGTCGTCATCTCCGGGGCCGGGGCGGCCGGGGTCGCCATCGCCAAGATGCTGATCGAGGCCGGCATCGGGGACGTGGCGGTCGCCGACCGCAAGGGCGTCGTCTCCGCCGACCGGACCGACCTGACCGACGTCAAGCGCGAGTTGGCCTCCTTCACCAACAAGGCCAAGCTCACCGGCACGCTGGAGGACGCGCTGGCCGGCGCCGACGTGTTCGTCGGCGTCTCCGGCGGCACGGTCTCCGAGGAGGCGGTCGCCTCCATGGCGAAGGGCGCCTTCGTCTTCGCCATGGCCAACCCGAACCCCGAGGTGCACCCGGAGGTCGCGCACAAGTACGCGGCCGTCGTCGCCACCGGGCGCTCGGACTTCCCGAACCAGATCAACAACGTGCTCGCCTTCCCCGGCATCTTCGCCGGTGCGCTCCAGGTGCGGGCCTCCCGGATCACCGAGGGCATGAAGATCGCCGCCGCCGAGGCGCTCGCGGCCGTCGTCGGCGACGACCTCTCCGCCGACTATGTGATCCCCTCCCCGTTCGACGAGCGGGTCGCCCCCGCGGTCACGGCCGCCGTCGCCGCCGCGGCCCGTGCGGAGGGCGTCGCCCGCCGCTGACGCCTGCGCGCGAGCGTTCGCCGGGAACGGCCCCGCCCCTCGGGGGCGGGGCCGTTCGTACGTCGCGCCCGGCCGGACCCGGTGGGTGGCCTCGCGCAAGAGGGTGTGTGTCACACCGTCGGGCGGTTCCTTCACGGCGGGGCGGAACCTATCGTCGACGGCATGTTCGCCGCCTATGCCGCCCGGATCGACCGTGACCAGCCGCTCTCCGGCCTGGAGTTGGGGGAGCGTCCGGCCCCCGAGGCCCGGCCTGGCTGGAGCACCGTCGACGTCCGTGCCGCCTCCCTCAACCACCACGACCTCTGGTCCCTGCGGGGCGTCGGACTCCCCGAGGACCGGCTGCCGATGATCCTCGGCTGTGACGCCGCCGGGATCGACGAGGACGGCAACGAGGTCGTCCTGCACTCCGTCATCGGCCAGAGCGGTCACGGGGTCGGCCCCCGCGAGCCCCGCTCCATCCTCACCGAGCGCTACCAGGGCACCTTCGCCGAACAGGTCGCCGTCCCCACCTGGAATGTGCTGCCCAAGCCGAAGGAACTCTCCTTCGCCGAGGCCGCCTGCCTGCCCACCGCCTGGCTGACCGCCTACCGGATGCTGTTCACCAACGCCGGGGTACGGCCCGGTGACTCGGTGCTGGTGCAGGGCGCGGGCGGGGGCGTCGCCACGGCCGCCATCGTGCTCGGCCGGGCCGCCGGGCTGCGGGTCTTCGCCACCAGCCGGGACGAGGCCAAGCGGAAGCGGGCGCTGGAACTGGGCGCCGTCGAGGCCGTGGAGCCGGGGGCGCGGCTGCCGCAGCGGGTGGACGCCGTCATCGAGACCGTGGGCGCCGCGACCTGGTCGCACTCCATCAAGTCCCTGCGCCCCGGCGGCACCGTCGTGATCTCCGGCGCCACCAGCGGCGACCGCCCCTCGCACGCCGAGCTGACCCGGATCTTCTTCCTCGAACTCAAGGTCGTCGGCTCCACCATGGGCACCAAGGACGAGCTGGAGGACCTGCTCGCCTTCTGCGCCACGACCGGAGTGCGTCCCGTCATCGACGAGATCCTCCCGCTGGACCGCGCCCGCGAGGGCTTCGAACGGCTGGCATCCGGCGAGCACTTCGGGAAGATCGTGCTCAGCAACTCCTGAACTCTTTGACGGAGCAGGCGGGTCCGGGGCGCCGGGCCCGCCTTTTCGCGCACCTCTTTGTCAACTTGGGTTGACACCCTGGGGATGTCAACCTAGGTTGACATCATGACGGATGCAACGGATCTCGCCCAGCGGGCCGGTGACCGCGATCCTCGGGTCGGGCTGCGGGCCGTGGCCGCACTGCGCAGGCTGCTGGAGCAGCTGGAGGCGGTGCAGGTGCGCGGGGCGCGCAATCAGGGCTGGTCGTGGCAGGAGATCGCCGCCGAGCTGGGTGTCAGCAGGCAGGCCGTGCACAAGAAATACGGGAGGCAGTGATGTTCGAACGCTTCACCAAGGACGCCCGTGAGGTCGTCCAGGGCGCGGTCGCGCAGGCGGAACGGGCGGGCGTACGGTCCGTCGGCGCCGAACATCTGCTGCTCGCTCTCCTCGACCGCGAGGGCAGCCGGGCCTCCTTCGCCTTCGCCGCGCTCGGCCTCGCCGAACGCAAGGACTCCCTGCGCGAGGCGCTGGCCGAGGCACGGCGCCGGGCGGGCCTGACCCGCGCGGACGCGGACGCACTCGCCGGCCTCGGGATCGACGTCACGGAGATCGTCTCCAGGGTCGAGGAGACCCATGGCGCCGGTGCCCTGTCCGGCGACCGCCGTGACACGGCGGGCTGGCCGGGCCGCAGGACCTTCGAGCGGGACGCCAAGGACGTGCTGGAGGGGGCGCTGCGCGCCGCCGTCGGCCGCCGTGACCGGCGCATCGGCGACGAGCACCTCCTGCTCGCCCTCACCGTGCGGCCCGGAGTCCCCGCCGAGGTGCTCGCCGACCACGGCGTGACCCAGGAGTCGCTGCGACGGGTCCTGTACGGCGAGGGGGCCGCCCAGGCCGGCTGACCCGAGCCCCCCTGCCAAGGGCTCAGACCTTCGGGCCGTGGAGTATCGCGCCGATATGGGCCGCCGCCGTCGACAGATGGCGGCGGACGTCCTGGAGCTGGGCCTCGGTGACGCCGTGGTCGCGGGCCGCGTCCCGAACGTCGTCCCGGAAGCGGTCCAGCAGACGGTCCAGGTCGCGGGCGGGGTCGCCGGTGGGGGGCTCGTGGGTCCAGGCCGGCTGGTACTCCATCGGGAAGTCCGGCGGGGTCTCGGAGTACTCCGGGCCGGGCTCGGCCTTTGCGCTCCCGGTGCCCGCCGTGCCGGTCCGCCGGGCATCCTCCTTGCCGAAGTCGCCGAAGTTGCCGAACTCCCGCGCCAGTTCGGCCAGGCCCTCGCGGACCCCGGTCGGCCAGTCGCCACGGGTGAAGTGGTCCTGCACCCGCTCCTGCACCCGGCCCGCGAGACGGCGCATCTCCTCCTGGGCCCGGGCGTTGGCCCGCGACTGCGCCTCCTGGGCCTGGCGCCGGGCCTGCTGCGCCTCCTCGCGGGCGCGGCGGCTCTCGTCCTTGGCGCGCCGGGCCTGCTCCTTCCACTCCTGCTTGGCACGGCGCATCTCCTCCTTGGCGGTCCGCCACGCCTCGGAGTCGCTCCGCGTGCCCGGTTCGTCATACGAGCCGGCGGTGCCCGCCTTGCCGGCGCGGGTACGGGAGGCGGCCGCGCGCATCTCACGCCGGAGGTCGCCCGCGGCACCCCGGACATCGGCCTTTATCTCGGCGGCGAGTTCCGCGACGGACTCGCCGATCTCCATTTCCAGGTCGGCCAGTTCACCGCTGCGCTCGGCCAGTTCGGCGCGGCCCGCGTCGGTGATCGAGTAGACCTTGCGGCCGCCCTCGGTGGTGTGGGTGACCAGACCCTCGGCCTCCAGCTTGGCCAGGCGCGGGTAGACCGTGCCTGCCGAGGGGGCGTACAGCCCCTGGAAGCGCTCTTCGAGGAGCCGGATCACCTCGTAGCCGTGGCGCGGGGCCTCGTCGAGCAGCTTGAGGAGGTACAGGCGGAGGCGGCCGTGGGCGAAGACGGGAGGCATGTCAGAGCACCTTCTTGTCGGTCGTGCCGTCCGCGGGGGAGGCGGAGGCGGGGCCGGGGCCGGACTCCCAGGCGGTGTCGTCGTCCTCCTCGGCCGGGCGGCGCAGCAGGGCGATCGAGCCGGAGACGGTGGTGGCCCGGAGCTTGCCGCTGCCCGAGCCGAGGCGACCGGTGATCTTGTGGGCGCCCCACTGGCCCTGGACGCGCAGGCCGTCGAAGGCGTTGGAGATCGAGCCGCTCGCGGTGTTCGCCTCCACGTCGGTGTCGCCGGGGTGGGGGAGCCGTATGGCGATCTCGCCGGAGACGCTGGTCAGGCGTACGTCGGTGGGGCCCTCCGGGTCCAGATCGATGATCATGGAGCCGCTGACCGAGTCGGCGCGGACGGAGGGGCCCGCGCCCTCGACCACCGTCAGGTCGCCGGAGACCGACTTGAACCGCAGGTCGCCGCTGACCGCCTGGGCCTCCACGCTGCCCGAGACGGTGTCCGCCCGGACCGGGCCGGAGACACCGACCAGGGTGGTGTCGCCGGTGACGCCCTTGACCACGGACGGTCCCCGCACCCCGGAGACGACCGCGGCGGCGCCCACCACGCCCACCTCGACGCGGGTGCTCGCGGGGACGGCCAGGGTGACCACCGCGCTGCGGCGCCAGCCCTCGCGGTCCAGCCACTTCAGGAAGCCCTTCCAGGGCAGGTCCTCGTACGCCACCGTCAGGGTGCCGTGCCGGTGCGTGACGATCAGGGGTGGGCCCTCGATGTCCGAGATCTCCAGGCGGGCGGAACTCTCCTCGGTGCCCACCACGTTCACCGTGCCGTTGACCACGCGGACGTTCAGCTCGGTCACGGGGACGTCGAAGCTCAGCTTCTGGGGTTCGGCGACGGTCCACTCGGACACGGGTCCTCCTCGGGCGTGACACGGACAGGTGGGCGACAGGCAGGCGGAGCGGGGCGACGCGCGCTGGGCGAGCATGCCCACCCGTCACGCCATATCGCGTCTCCTGTCATTCACGATATATCGTGGCCGTCGGAAGTCAAGACACCCTTTCGGGGGACAAGGGCCCAGCGGTGTCCGTGTGTCCGGGCACGGGTGTGCGGACCCTGCCCCTTGGGGCGGGCCCGCAGGCGAAGTGGGCGAGGGCGGCCGGGCGCCCGGTGAGTGCCCCGAGCGGCTACTCGTCGTCCTCGTCGTCCAGCCGCGCCAGCCACGTGGCCAGGCGCTCCACCGGGACCTCGAAGTCGGGGTTCAGGTCGACGAACGTACGCAGTTGCTCGGCGAGCCACTCGAAGGTGACCTCTTCCTCGCCGCGCCGCTTCTCCAGTTCTTCGATGCCTCGGTCGGTGAAGTACATGGATGACGCTCCGTCGGTCTGTGCAGGGGTAGGGCCGGTCCCCGGCGGGAAGAACCCTCATTCGCGGACGTGACCGCGAGGGGAGAGGGCGCCGCCTGCTCCGGCTGGGGAGCCGGAGGAGGACAGGAAAAGCATAGGCAGCCGCCGGGCGAGGTGGGCAGCCGGTGCCGAGGGGCGCCGGTCACGGCCGGTGACGGGGGACGAGCGGAGAGGACGGGGGTCCGATGAACGGGGACTCGACGCGGGTGGCGCGGATCGAGCTGCCGGACGGTACGCCGGTGTGGGCACGGATCTCGGGCGCGGAGGAGCTGTCGTACACCGACACCGGCTTCCACGAGCGGGTGGAGGCCAGTGTGGAGAGCCTGCACTCGCTGATCACCGGGGTCGCGCGCTCGCTTTCCGGCCCGCTGAGCGCGGTACGGCCCGACGAGGTCAGCGTGGAGTTCGGCATCGAGCTGACCGCCAAGGCCGGCAAGGTCGTCGGCCTTCTCGCGGACGGGGAGGCCAAGGCGGCGCTGACGGTCACCCTGACGTGGAACGGGGGGCCGCCCGAGCCGGGGGTCGCGTCGGCCGGAGGCGGGTCGGAGGCGGGGCCCACC
>NZ_MUNH01000805.1:0-2209 GCF_002154615.1 Streptomyces recifensis | reverse complement strand
GAACAGCACACCCTCCCGCTGGAGGCCCTCAACGCCGCGCTGGTCCGGCACGGCGTCCCCACCCGGATGTTCGGCAGCGCCGTCCCCGCCGACGCCCTCACCGCCGCGGTACGGCGGCTCGGTCCGGCAGCGGTCGTGCTGTGGTCCCAGTCCCGCGCCACCGCCGGCCTGCCGCTCGCCCGGCATGTCGCGGGCATCGAGTGGGGCGTGCGCGGCGCCCGCGGGCAGACCCTGATGATGCTCGGCGGCCCCGGCTGGACGGGCCGCTCCAGTCACGGCATGCTCCGCCCGACCGGACTCGCCGACGCCCTCGACACCCTGACCGCCGCCTACGGCACCGAGCCCGGGCGGGACCTCACTCCAGCCCGCGCGCGTGCCTGAAGCGGTCCAGGCCGTCCTTGAGGTCGACGATCGGGTCCGGGTAGTCCCCGAGCTTCGCCCGGTCCGGCCCGCCCAGCTTCCACGGCTCGTGCACCGCCGCGCCCTCCACGTGCGCCAACTCCTCGACCCAGCGCCGGACATAGGCGCCGTCCGGGTCGTACCGCCTGGCCTGGGCCGTCGGGTTCAGCACCCGGTTGGGGCGGGTGTCGGTGCCCGTGCCGGCCGTCCACTGCCAGTTGAGCTGGTTGTTGGCCACGTCCCCGTCGACCAGCAGGTCCAGGAAGTGCCGTGCGCCCACCCGCCAGTCCACGTACAGCGTCTTGGTCAGGAAGCTCGCGGTGAGCAGCCGGCCCCGGTTGTGCATCCAGCCCTCGTGCCGCAACTGCCGCATCGCCGCGTCCACGATCGGGTAGCCGGTACGGCCGTCCCGCCACGCCTGGACGTCCGCCTCGGCCTTCCTGCCGGTGCGCCAACGGTCGTGCCGGGTGCGGTAGTCGGCACGGGACGCCTCCGGACGCACCGCCAGCAACTGCCGGTTGAAGTCCCGCCAGGCGACCTGCCGGACGAACGCCTCCGCTCCCGCGCCGCCCTCCAGCCGTGCCCGGTGCACGAGTTCCACCGGGGAGACGGTGCCGAAGTGCAGGTGCGGGGAGAGCCGGGAGGTGCCGTCGCCGGCCAGGTCGTCGTGCTGGTCCTCGTACGCGTCGATCCCCGTGCGCAGCCATTCGGCCACCATCCGGCGCCCCGCCGCCTCACCGCCCTCCGCGAGCGCCGGGGAAGTGCCCGACACCGCGTCACGGGAAGGGAGTTCCTCGGACTTGACGCCCTCCGGCACGCTCACCTTCCGAGGCGCGCCGAGCGGGTCACGCTGCGCACGTCCGGACCAGTGGCGGAAGTACGGGGTGAACACGGCGAAGTGGTCCGAGGCCATCGGGGTCACCGCACCCGGCTCCACGGCGGCGGTCACCGTGTCGTGGACGTGCAGCCTGCGGCCGTCCGCCTCCAGCGCGGTGCGCAGGGCGTGCTCGCGGTGGTGCGCGTAGCCGCTGGCGTCGGCTGCCATGTGCACCTCGTCGGCGTCCGCCTCCGCCACCACCCTCAGCACTTCGGCCACCACGTCACCGGAGCGCACCACGAGCCGTCCGCCGCGCTCGCGCAGCCCTGCGTCCAGGTCCCGCAGGCAGTCGGCGAGGAACGCCAGCCGGTTGGGCGCGGCGAACCCCGCGCCGTCGATGCCGTCGTCGCGCACGAACAGCGGCACCACCTGCCGGGCCCCGTCCAGGGCCGCGCGCAGCGGCGGATGGTCGTGCAGACGCAGGTCGGCGGTGAAGAGGACGACCGAGGTGTTCATCGAACGGCTCCGGAGCAGGGGATGCTTACGGTGGACTCTTCCGGGCGAGCGCCCCGCACGGACGCGGACGTCAACGCCGTGCCCGCTTTTTCAGCCTCCGGTGCTGGAGCCCCAGGTTCTTGATGCCGCGCCCCCGCAGCCCCCGGTTCCTGATCGTCGGGACCGGACCGTGGACGGCGGCCCGCGCGATGTTCCGGGCCATCCCGCCGAACACGATCTCGTGGAACGGCGACACCGACCACCAGTACGCCTGGCCGAGCAGCCCGCGCGGATGGAACAGCGCGCGCTGGCGGTACCGGCTGCGCCCCTCGCCGCACGGCTCCGCGTACATCTCCAGCCAGGCCAGGCCCGGCAGCCGCATCTCGGCTCGCAGCCGCAGCAGATGGCCCGGCTCGATCTCCTCCACCCGCCAGAAGTCCAGCGAGTCGCCCACCCGCAGCCGCTCCGCGTCCCGGCGGCCCCGGCGCAGGCCCACCC
>NZ_MUNH01000804.1:0-3224 GCF_002154615.1 Streptomyces recifensis | reverse complement strand
GTGCTGGTCCTCGTCGTCCACCACATCGCCGGGGACGGCTGGTCCCTGGCCCCGCTCGCCCGCCACCTCGGCACCGCCTACCGGGCCCGCCTCCAAGGCGCCGAGCCGGGTCTCACCCTCGGCACCCCGCTCCAGTACGCCGACTACACCCTCTGGCAGCGAGCCCTCCTCGGCGACGGCGAGGGCGACGCCGAGGACGAGGGCGTACTGCGCGGACAGCTCGACCACTGGAACACCGCCCTCGCCGGGATGCCCGGCCTGATCGACCTCCCGCTGGACCGGCCCCGCCCGGCCGCCGTCGACCCCCGGGGCGGCGTCCACACCTTCGAGGTGCCCGCCGAGCTGCACACCCGGCTCAGGCGACTGGCAAGGGAGTCGGGCAGCAGCCTCTTCATGGTGCTCCAGGCGGCCGTGGCTACCCTGCTCCACCGGCACGGCGCCGGCGACGACATCCCGCTCGGCTCGCCCGTCGCGGGCCGCACGGACGAGGCGCTGGAGGACCTGGTCGGGTTCTTCGTCAACACCCTCGTGCTGCGCACCGACCTCTCCGGACGCCCCACTTTCCGCGAACTCCTGCTGCGGGTGCGGGAGTTCGACCTCGCCGCCTACGCCAACCAGGACGTGCCCTTCGAGCGGCTGGTGGAGCACCTCAACCCGGTACGGGCCCGTGACCACCACCCGCTGTTCCAGACCATGGTGGTGCTGCAGAACCAGGACAGCGTCCGCCCCGACCTGCCCGGCCTCACCGTCGAGGACCGGCTCGTGCACAACGGGCTGAGCAAGTTCGACCTCACCTTCGCCTTCACCGAGGAGCGGGACGGCGGCCTGGGCGCCGGGGTCGAGTACGCCACCGCGCTGTTCGACCGGAGCACGGTCGAGAACCTCACGGCCCGGCTGCTGCGCCTGCTGGAGCGGGTCGCCGCCGAACCCGAACGCCCGGTCGCCGAGCACGACCTGCTGACGCCGGACGAGCACACCCGCGTCACCCGCTGGGGCACCGGCCGCGCCCTGCCCGCCACCGACGAGCCCGCCGTGCTGCCGGCGCTGTTCGCCGCCCAGGCCGCGCGCACCCCGGACGCGGTGGCCGTCACCGCCGACGACGCCTCCCTCACCTACGCCGAACTCGACGCCCTCTCCGCCGAACTCGCCGCCGTCCTCGCGGGCCTCGGCGTCGGCCCCGAGACCGGCGTCGGCGTGCTGCTCGGCCGCTCCCCGGCCGTCGTGACCGCCTCCCTCGGCGCCGTCCGCGCCGCCGGGGCCTATGTGCCGCTCGACGCCCGCTGGCCCGAGGAGCGGCTCGACCAGGTCGCCGGGGCCGCGGGCGTGCGGGTGCTCCTGGTCGACGAGGACGCCCACGGCTCCCCCTGGGTGCGCGCGGCCGCCGGACGGACACCGGTCGTCGTCCTGGACCGGCTCGGCCGGGTGCTGCGGGGCGCGCCCGAGCGGCCCGTCCGCCCGGTGCCGGTACCGGGCCCCGCCGCGCTGGCCTACGTGATGTTCACCTCCGGCTCGACCGGCCTGCCCAAGGGCGTCGGCGTCAGCCACGCCGACGTGGTCGCCCTCGCCGCCGACTCCGCCTGGCGGGAAGGCGCCACCGACGCGGTGCTGATGCACTCGGCGTACGTCTTCGACGCCTCCACCTTCGAGATCTGGGCCCCGCTGCTGCACGGCGGCCGGATCGTCGTCGCACCGGAGGGCGTACTGGACGCCCGCGCGCTGGACGACGCGGTGCACACCCACGGGGCCACGGCCGTCTTCATGACGACCGCCCTGTTCAACGTGATCGCCGAGACCGACCCCGGCGCCTTCACCGGTCTGCGGCTGGTGTGCGCCGGCGGTGAGCTGGCCTCCCCGGACGCCATGCAGCGGGTCGCGGCCCTCGCGCCCGACACCCGCGTCCTGCACGTGTACGGCCCCACCGAGACCACCACCTTCGCCACCCGCTACCCGGTGGCCGCCGACCTGCCCGCCGGGCCGCCGCCCATCGGCCGCCCGCTGGACGGCATGCGCCTGCACGTCCTGGACGACTCGCTGCGGCCCGTACCGCCGGGCGTGGTGGGGGAGTTGTACCTCGCCGGGCACGGGGTGGCGCGCGGCTACACGGGCCGCCCCGGCCTGACGGCCACCCGCTTCGTCGCCGACCCGTTCGACGCCGCGGGCGGCCGGATGTACCGCACCGGCGACCTGGTCCGGTGGACTGCGGACGGGCAGATCGCCTACGTCGGCCGGTCCGACGGCCAGGTGAAGCTGCGCGGCTACCGGATCGAGCTGGGGGAGATCGAGAACACCCTCGCCTCCTGCCAGGGCGTCGCGGACGCCTTCGCCATGGTCCGCGAGGACACACCGGGCGACCGCCGCCTCGTCGCCTACGTGGTCCGCGCGAGCGGAGCCGCCCCCGACCCCGCCGACCTCGCCCGCGCCGTAGGCCGGTCCCTGCCCGCCTACATGGTGCCCAGCGCCCTCGTCCCGCTGGACGCACTCCCGCTCACCCCCAACGGCAAGGTGGACCGGCGCGCGCTGCCCGTCCCCGAGCACGCGCCGGTGAGCGGACGCCCGGCCCGTACCGCACGCGAGGAGATCCTCTGCGGACTCTTCGCCGACGTGCTCGGCCTGGACGCGATCGGTCCCGACGACGACTTCTTCGCCCTCGGCGGCCACTCCCTGCTCGCCACCCGGCTCACCGCCCGCGTCCGGGTCGCGCTCGGTGTGGAAGTCCCCGTCAAGACCCTCTTCGAGCACCCGGCGCCGGCCGCGCTGGCCGCCGTGCTCGACGGTGCCGAGGCGGCGCGGCTGCCCTTGCGCCGGGCCGAGCAGCGGGCGGAGCCGCTGCCGCTGTCCTTCGCGCAGCGCCGCCTCTGGTTCCTCAACCGGTTCGAGGGGCCCAGCGACACCTACAACGTCCCGCTGGTGCTGCGCCTGGACGGCCGGCTGGACGCCGACGCGCTGGAAAGCGCGCTGGCCGACGTGGTGGAACGCCACGAGAGCCTGCGCACCGTCTTCCCCGACACCGACGGCGTGCCGCGTCAGCTCATCCTGGACGCCCGCACCGCCGACCTCGACCTCACCCCCCGTGACACCGACCCGGCCCGCCTGGACGAGGTGCTCGCCGCCGAGGTGGCCCACGCCTTCGACGTGAGCGCCGAGGCACCGGTACGGGCCCGGCTGGTGCGGCTCGGCACCGAGACGCACGTACTCGTCCTGGTCCTGCACCACATCGCGGGCGA
>NZ_MUNH01000803.1:0-1906 GCF_002154615.1 Streptomyces recifensis | reverse complement strand
CCCCCGGCGGCTGCGGGCGGTGCGGCTGGGCCCGATGGATTTCTACGGGCGACTGCGGGAGCGGATGAACCTCACCGACGCCCCCGCGGCGGTCGCGGACGGGCAGGCGGCCCCGCTGTGGCCGGTACGCTCGGCGCCGCCCGCAGCCGCCGGGGGGAGGCGTACACGCCGATCCAGTCGCCCGGGTTCAGCACGCCCCGCACCTGGCCGTCGATGCTGACCGCGGCCTGGCCGGAGCGCTCCAGCACCCGGAAGGCGATCGGCTCGTCCGGCGCCGCCAGCACCGAGCGGTCGAACGTCATGTGCGGGGCGACCGGGGTGAACAGCAGCCCCTCCATGCGCGGCGAGACCACCGGCCCCCCGGCGGCGAAGCTGTACGCGGTCGAGCCGGTCGGCGTCGCCACCAGCAGCGCGTCGGCGGAGTACGAGGCGAGGAGCTGGCCGGCGATGTACACGCCGACCGACACCTGCCGGTCCCGGGTCAGCTTCTCCAGGACCACGTCGTTCAGCGCGGTGACGTTCAGGGCCACGCCCCAGTCGTCCCCGACCGTGCAGTCCCCGCGCACCCGGGGCGGCGGCAGCATCGGGCCGCGCCCGTAGCGCACCAGGTCCGCCATGTGCGCGGGCACGCCCAGCGGGCAGGAGGCGCGCATGGTGAGCAGCATCCGGCTCTCCACCTCGTACCGGCCCTCGTACACCGCGTCCAGCGCGGCCCGTACGTCCGGGGCGGGCACCTCGGTGAGGAAGCCGACCCGGCCGAGGTCGACGCCGAGCACCAGGGCGTCGTTCTCCGCGGCCAGGCGGGCGCCGCGCAGGAAGGTGCCGTCGCCGCCCAGGGTGACGATGAGGTCCGGGTCTCCGGCGCTGTCGACCTCCTCGCGGGCGCTGTGCCGGGCGCCCTCCTGCCAGACGTCGATGTCGGCGCAGCCCACGTCGTGCGCGGCGCACCACTCGCGCACCGCGTCCGCCGCGGCGAGGGCGGCCGGGCGCCCGGCGTGCACGACCAAACCGATACGGCTCACCGTCATCCCGACACCCGCCTCCCAGCCGACCCGCGCGACCGCCCCATCCTCACCGGGAGGCGGACACGTGTGCGGGACGCCACGCCGCCGGAGTGCTACCGGGCGGTGCCGAAGTCCTGGGTCCAGTAGCTGCCGGGCTGGGCGAGGCCCACGCCGATCTCCTTGAAGGAGCAGTTGAGGATGTTCTCCCGGTGGCCGGGGCTGTTCATCCAGCCGGCCATGACCTGCTCGGGCGTGGAGTAGCCGTAGGCGACGTTCTCGCCGTACGTGCTCCACCGGTAGCCGGCCGCGGTGATGCGCGAACCGGGGTCGGAGCCGTCGGAGCCGGTGTGCGACATGGTGTTGTGCGCGGCCATGTCGGCGCTGTGGGCCTGCGCGGCCTTGGTCAGCGTGGAGTTGAGGGCGACCGGGGAGCAGCCGGCCTTGGCGCGCTCGGCGTTGACCAGTTCCACGATCCGGGCCACGTCGCCGGAGGCGGTCGCGGTCGGCTGCTGGGTGCCGGGCGAGGCGGCGGTGGCGGTCTGCACGGGGCGGGGCGCAGTGGAGATCTGGCGCACGGTCGGAGCCGAAACGGGCTTCGCGAAGGCCGACTTGGTGACGGCGGGCTTGGCGGTGGCCGGCTTGGCGGGCTGGGCGGCCGCCGTGGTCTTCGCGGCCTCGGGGGCCTGCCGCGTGGTGCGGTGGTGGGCGGGCGCCGCGGTGGGCCGGTGCTCGGTGCGGATGCTCGGGGAAGCGGAGGGGGTCGCGGGGACGGCGGCCTGCTTCCGCACGTGGTGCGACGCGTGACGGGGGCTCTGCTCGGTCTGCCAGGCGGTGGCCTCGGTCTGCCGGCCGGAGTCGCCCTTCCAGTCGACGCAGGCCACGGCGGCGGTCGGTACGCCCAC
>NZ_MUNH01000802.1:0-1736 GCF_002154615.1 Streptomyces recifensis | reverse complement strand
GTCCAGTCGGGTTGGGCCGGTGAGTCGTTCTCTCCTGGGGCGGGCGGAGCTCAGTGGAACAGTGCTCGTGCCAGTACGGCCTGGAGTTTTCCGCCAACGGCTGCGGCACCGAACTCGGCTGCGGTGGGGTCACCGGCCAGACCCGTGCACAAGACGACGCATTCCTGTGCCTGCAGCATCTGCCACATAGCGTCGGTGACCCGGATGTGGTCGCTGTTGCGGATGATCGTCGGCTGTCCCCCTGCGGGCGCGGCGCCGTGCATGCCTTCGAAGGCTCTGGTCTGGGTACCGAAGATGGCCGTCCACTTGTGGCTTGGCTTGGGGATGCCGGGAGCCTGCCAGGTCGGCCAGGCGAAGAAGTCTTTCAGCTGCCTGGCTTCTGGCATGCCGCCGACTGCGTTCAGGGCGAGGAGGACGGTGCGTGTGATGGCAAAGCTGGTCTCTACCTGCCGGCCTTCTTGGCGCGCGCTTTCGATTTTTCGAGTCTGCAGGCCGACGTGGGTGACGCTGAAGTTCAGCGCGGGAAGCAGTGCTTCCTGGGGGGTGCCCAGTTGTGCGGTCATGCTTCCAGGATGGTGTCGGACGGATTTTTGGTTCATGGTTTTTCGGTGGTTCGCCACTAAAGTATATGGATCAACTGGATTTTGGCGTATCGAGTCGTTTCGTGTCTGCGATAACGGTGCTGGTTGCCCGTTGCCAGCCCAGCGCGTTGTGCGGGACGCATCAAGGATGCAGTTCCTCGGCCTGGTCGCCGAGCAGTAGTCCGTCGGAGATCTGGTGTCAGAGGCGGTCCATCGGCTGGGCCGCTGCTGCGTGGTTCAGACTCGTCGTGGGCCGTGCGGCTGTTCGCCGGCTGGCTAGTTCAGGTAGAGCGGGAGCAAGGCGCGCGTGAGTTGCTCGCCCCGGGTGGTTACAGCGGTGAAGTCGGCTCGGTTCATTGCCACGAAGTTGGTTGGGTAGGACGCGACTCGTTCCCGCGGCACGAGATCGGCGGGCGGGGCGGGCAGTCGGTGGTCCTGCATGCCGAGGTAGGCGAGTGTGAAGCCGTCGATGCGCCCGGCGGCTCCCCACTCGTGGAGTCGGGCGCGGCCTGCGTCCTGGTTCTTGCGGTGTACGACCTCGAATGAGCGGCGCAGGCGTCCGGCGAAGAAGTGCGGCGCTTTGGCGGGCAGTTCTCCCGGCCCGGCGTCACAGGCGACGATGTAGGAGACGTCGAAGACCTGGGGGGTGAATGCGGGGTTCCTGCCGGGTTCGAGGACGGACAGGCCGAGGTTGTCGAACACGCCGCCGTCGGTCAGCAGAACGGTCTGGCGCTGGCGCTGGCCGGAGCGTTCGAAGGTGAAGGTGCGTTCCAGAGCTGGCAGCAGGACGGGGAAGGCCGCGGAGGCGGCGACTGCGGTGGCGACCTGGACGGGCTCGGTGATGGTGCCGTAGCGGGAGCAGCTGCTGAGGGTGCTGCCGAAGCGGACGGCGTTGGTGGTGGCCAGGTCGGTGGCGGTGAGGACGGTGTCGAGGCCGGGATGGGTGACCTGGTCCATGGTCTTGGTGCCGAAGGCCCGCTCGGTGAGGAGAGTGGCCAGGGCGTCGGTGCGGTTGACGGGGCGGGCGACGGTGACAGTGCGGGAGAACAGGCCCCGGGCTGCGGCCCGGCTTGCGGCGGCGAGGTTGCGGGTGGCGGCGGCAGGGGTGAATGCCTTGCGGATGATGTCTCTTTGCAGGCCGGTGCGGAGCAGTTC
>NZ_MUNH01000801.1:0-819 GCF_002154615.1 Streptomyces recifensis | reverse complement strand
GGCGGGAAGCGAGAAGTTCGCCCGGCTCTGGGAGGCGTACGAGGTGTCCGTGCTGCCGACCCTGGCCAAGACCTTCCACCACCCGGTGGTCGGCCCCCTGACCGTCAACTGCGACGCCCTGCACGTCCCGGACCGGGACCAGCGCCTCGTCCTGTACACCGCCACGCCGGGCTCCGCCTCGGAGGAGGCGCTCCGGCTGCTGTCGGTCGTGGGGACCCAGCGGATGGACGTGTAGCCCCCGAGCGGCCGGACAAGGGGATCGTTCCGTGACATCCCTCACAGGCTGCGATGACCTACGGGTGTCCCTTAGTAGGTGACGAGCCGTGACGACAAGTACGCTTTGTCCGTCTTGGCGGGTATTTGGATCATGCTGTCCCTCAGAGGGGCTGATCCACTCGCCCGAGAACCTCGCTTTCGCAAATCACGCGGGCTTCTGACACCCCGGCAGCAGCGACCTGAAGCCACTGGCGCGGGGGCGGCACGCCCGCGTGACCTTGGCAAGGGGCTGCCAGGTCTACGAAGCGCGTTAGTACGACAGTCCCTTTGCATGCCTTGTGTGACCGTCCTAAGAATGGCGACTCGCAGGGCGTCTTTTGCTGTTCGGGAGGCGGGTTCCAGCAAGAGGAAGCCGCGCGGCGGCGCCCGGCGCCTACCGAATGAGGTTTCACGCATGGGAAAGCACCGTAAGGACCAGCAGTACCGGCGGGTGCTCATAGCCGCCGTCGCCGTGGGCGCGGTGGGCGTACCGACCGCCGCCGTGGCCTGCGTCGACTGGAAGGGCGACTCCGGCCGGCAGACCGAGGCCACCGCCTGGCAGAC
>NZ_MUNH01000800.1:0-640 GCF_002154615.1 Streptomyces recifensis | reverse complement strand
TCAGCCCATCTCCTCCAGGGTCTTGCCCTTCGTCTCCTTGACGAACTTAAGGACGAAGGGGATGGAGAGCGCGGCGAAGACCGTGTAGATCACGTAGGTGCCGGAGAGGTTCCAGTCGGCCAGCGACGGGAAGCTCGCGGTGATGGCCCAGTTGGCGATCCACTGCGCGGACGCGGCGACACCGAGGGCGGCGGCGCGGATCCGGTTCGGGAACATCTCGCCGAGGAAGACCCAGACCACGACGCCCCAGGAGAGCGCGAAGAAGAGGACGAAGAGGTGGGCGGCGACGAGGGCGACCCAGCCCTGCGTGGCGGGCAGCTTGCCGTCGACGAGGTGGTACGAGAACGCCCAGGCTTCCAGCGCCAGACCGACGACCATGCCGACCGAGCCGATGAGGGCCAGCGGCTTACGGCCGATCCGGTCCACGAAGATCATGGCGATCACGGTGCCGACGATGTTGATGATCGACGTCGTGAAGGAGTAGAGGAACGAGTCCGACGGGTCGACACCGACCGACTGCCACAGCGTGGAGGAGTAGTAGAACGCGACGTTGATGCCGACGAACTGCTGGAAGACGGAGAGGCCGATACCCACCCAGACGATCGGCTTGAAGAAGAAGCTGCCACCGAGCAGGTCCTTG
>NZ_MUNH01000799.1:0-1698 GCF_002154615.1 Streptomyces recifensis | reverse complement strand
GCCAGGGGGAGAGGGCGTATTCGTACGCCGTCGCCCGGACCCAGCCGCCCGGGTCGCGGTCGCGGGCCACCTCGGGCCAGCGCTGCCAGGCCGCCTGGAACGCCCGCTCCACCGCCTCGCGGGCCAACTCCCGCCGCCCGGTCAGCAGATAGGTCTGGCGGACCAGGGCGGGGGCGCAGAACGCGTAGAGTGCGTCGAACGCCTGATCAGGGGTCAGGGAGAGTGCGGTGTTCTGCGTCACGGCTCACCCCTCTGTGTGAAAAGGCACATAAGAATATATTGGGCGACACTTCGGTGGTTCGCCTGTTACGCCGGGAAAGCGCGTGTCGTTGGGAGCATGGCGGACGTGATGCCGCTGACACTCCGTCGCATGTCGTCGTCCCTGCGGTCCCGGTTGCGCGACCGTTCGCCCGGCCTCGGGCCCGCGCTGGCGGGCGGTGCGCTCGCGGCCGGGCTCGGGCTCGGCGGGTGCGCGGCGCTGGTGATGGTGCTGTGGGTCAGTTCGCCCTATCCGGACAGCGGCCCCGGCGGGGCGCTGCATGTCGCGGCCGCTCTGTGGCTGCTGGCGCACGGGGTCGAACTGGTCCGCGCCGAGACGCTGTCCGGGGCACCCCAGCCGGTCGGGCTGACCCCGTTGCTGCTGCTCGCCCTGCCGGTGTGGCTGGTGTACCGGGCCGCGCGGGACGCCACGGACGCGTCCGAAGAGCCCGACGGCCCGCCGCCGGTTCCCGCGCGCACGGCGTGGACCGGGGTCGTGCTCGGGTACCTCGGCGTGGGTGCGGCTGCCACGCTGTACGCCTTCGGGGGTGAACCCCGTCCCGAGTGGATCTGGGTGACGGTGTGTCTGCCGCTCCTCGCCGGCGGCGCCGCGGGGGTCGGGGTCTGGACGGGCGCCGGGCGTCCGCATCCGCCGGTGTCGTCCCGGCTGCCCCAGTGGGTACGGGGGGACGTGCTCGGTACGGCGGCCCGCGCGGCCGGAGCGGCCACGGCCGTGCTCACCGGGGGCGGGGCGCTGATCCTCGGCGCGTCCCTGGTCTGGCACGGGGACACCGCCCGGCTGGCGTTCACCCAGCTCACGCAGGGGTGGACCGGGCGGCTCACGGTGCTGCTGCTCGCCGTCACGCTGGTCCCCAACGCGGCCCTCTGGTCGGCCTCCTACGCGCTCGGCCCCGGATTCCCGCTCGGAGCCGGGCACATGGTGCATCCCCTCGCCTCGGACCCGGCCCCGCTGCTGCCTCCGTTCCCGCTGCTCGCGGCCGTCCCCGACGCGGGTGCCGGTACGCCGCTGAACTGGGCGGCCGCCCTGGTGCCGGTGACGGCCGGGGTGACGGCGGGCTGGTTCGTGGCAGCGGCCGCCGTGAGACGGGGCCGCCCCTGGCTGCACTGGTCGGCGGGACGAAGCGTCGGCGTACTGGCCCTGGCCGCCCTGCTCTGCGGCCTCGCCCTCACCCTCCTCGCCGAACTCTCCGGCGGCCCCCTGGGCACCTCGACCCTCTCCCGGTTCGGGCCCGTGGCCTGGCGAACCGGCTCGGCGGCCGCCCTCTGGCTCCTTCTCCTGGGCACCCCGGTGACCCTCACCGCGAGAGCCTGGCGCCTTGGCACCCTCCGCCGCGCAGGCGTACTGCCGTCCCGCCGCACGAAGAAGCGCACCTCGCCGACCGGCGTGAAGGCCCCCGACGCGACGGAAGCACCCCCGAA
>NZ_MUNH01000080.1:0-11185 GCF_002154615.1 Streptomyces recifensis | reverse complement strand
TACGTGCGCCGGGCCTCCTGGACCGTCCGCCCGCGCCGAAGCGGTTCGGCGACGGCTTCCGTCCCGCCGTCCTCTACTCCGGGCTCAGGGAGGCGTACGACCTCGCCGCCCCCGAGCTGCGGGCCGGGCGGGCCCCGGCCGGGGGCGAGGCCCTGGACCGGTTCGTCGCGGCCTGGGCGGAGGCCGGGGGTGCCCGTGACGGCGCGGCGTTCCGGCGACGGCTGTCCGGCGTCCTCGCCGACGAGCCCCGACTCGACCACTACTGGGACGTGGTGTCCGAGCTGGCGACCCCGCCCGGCGCCCCGCCGGAACCCACACCGGGTGCGGCCGAGGCATGGCTGCGCGAGGCACTCACCGGCACGGCCGGAGACGCTGACGAAGGCACCCGGATGCGGTCGTGCTCGCATGAGTGACCTCGGCGACGCGCACCTGCGCTCCTGGGCGCTGCGCTTCATGACCCTCCTCGCGGCCGGCCCCGAGGATCAGCTCGGGTGGCTGGGTGAGCAGGCGGTGGGGACGGCTTCCGTGGTCGAGGAGGTGCTGTTGCTCTGCCGGACCTGGGAGGGGCTGGTGGAGCGCGGGGTGGGCGAGCCGGCAACCCTCAGCGCCGCGCGGGCCATGGGGCGACGGCTCGCTCACTTCGCCGACGCGCCTCACACCGGGCTCTGGGCCGATGAGCTGGCCGCGGAGCCGGTGTGGGGCGACGTACGGTCCCTTGCCCGGCAGTTCCTCCTCACGGAGCTGGGCGACTGGCGTCAGCCGCTACC
This sequence comes from Streptomyces recifensis, assembly GCF_002154615.1. Lineage (NCBI taxonomy): Bacteria > Bacillati > Actinomycetota > Actinomycetes > Kitasatosporales > Streptomycetaceae > Streptomyces > Streptomyces recifensis. The sequence continues at coordinate 10,418 of NZ_MUNH01000080.1, read as the reverse complement.
CCGTGCGGACACGGCCTAGGGGCGCGGCTGGGGGGACGACGGGGCCTTGCGGTGCACGTCGCACTCCTTCTTCGTGAGGGGGTGCCGGTCGCCCGCGCGGCGGGAGCAGAGGACGGTGCGGTCGTAGTGGGCGCCTCCGGTGTTGGCGACGCGGACCAGGGAGATGGCGTAGTTGTCGCGGGTGCCGGGTTCGAGGCCCTGGTCGCGGGCGTCGTCCTGGGTGACGGCGGTGAAGTCGATGCGGCCGGTGGCGAGGTTGTCGATGTTGGTGCGCAGCAGGCCGGACCATGCCTCGGCCCGCCCGCGCGGCTGCCCGTCGCCGGTCGCGGCCCGGTAGAGCACCTCGGTGGCGTCGTGCATGAGCATCGTCTGTCCGTCGCTGAGCGCGCTGTCGGTCTGCGGGGTCGCCGCGCTCAGGCCGATGATCTTCTCCTGCCCGGGGCCGAGTTTGCGCAGGTTGTTGACGAAGATGGTGCCCTGGTTCTTGGTGCCGGGGGCGGTGAGGACCAGGTGGTAGAGGGTGACGTTGGCGGCGACGCTGCTGCGCTCGGAGTCGAAGCCCGCCTGGGAGAGGTCGTCCCCGGCGAGGACCGCGATCTGCTTGCCGTTGCAGCCGGGCTCGGAGGTGATGCCGTCCATCAGGGCGTTGACGTCCTCGGTGCGGCCCGCGAAGTAGACGACACGGGGCACCTCGCCCTCCTGGCAGATCTGGTCGACCTGACGGCCGAGAACCGGGCGGCCGTTGCTCAGCTCGTATCGTTCCAGCCGGTCGACCCGGTAGCCCACGTCGGTGAGCATCCGGGCGCCGTGGTCCATCTGTTCGCGGGTGTAGCGGTCATGGGTGACGGGACTGCGGCCGAGGACGACGGCGCGGCCGGCGGTGCCGTACCCGTGGGTGCCCGGGGCACGCAACTGCTCCGCCAGCAGTTTCAGTTGCCGTACCTGCCACTGGTCCGTGGCCGCCAGGTTGAAGAAGTTGGGCTTGTCCAGCAGCCAGGTGCCGGAGTTGGTGCCGGAGACGACAGGGAGTTCGGCCTGGCGCAGGGTCTCCAGCACCTTGTCGGTGTCGGTCATGTCGCGGCCGATGCCGACCACGCCGACGATCGTACGGTCACGGCGTGCCACGTCCACGATCCGCTCGGCCATCGTGACCTGACTGGCCATGTCCGTACCACCGTTGGCGACCAGCAGGCGGAGCTTCACCGGCTGGGAGGCGTTGTTGGCGTGCTGGGCGATGTAGGCACCGCGCAACTCCTCGAAGCCCTTGACCAGTTGGTCGTCGTTCTTGCCCTCCGGGTCGGGTCCGCTGAGTGGACCCGCGTAGACCAGCGTGACGTAGTCGCTGTCGCCGATCGACGCGTTCTCCTCGCGGATCAGTTCCTGGAGCTGCCGCGCGACCGGGAAGGTGACCCCTCCCGTCGCCACGCCGACGCACTCGGGGCCCTTGCCGCCCGGCGTCTCGACCCGGCGGGTGTCCTGGTTGGCGCCGCGCAGGTCGCTGGAGCAGTACTGGCTGGTCAGCCGGTGGTCGCGGACGCCGAGCCCGAGCCCGGTGGCCGCGAGGACGAGGGCCAGCGCGGGCAGGGACCACAGCCAGGTCCAGCGGGGGCGCCCGGTGGACAGCCGGGAGCGGCGCGGGGAGCCGACGCCGAGGTCGGGGTGGAGCAGCAGCCCCTCCGGCAGCGGCACCCGCAGCACCCAGGGCAGGGTCCTGCCCTCCAGACTGGGCGACTGGCTGACCCGGCGGGCGCGGTTCCAGCTCGCGTACCAGGCGGGCAGGTCGGCACCCGAGCCGTTGAGGTGGCTCGCGGCGGGCTCGGCCGCGTAGCTGCGCTGCAGCAGGGCGATGTCCTCGTGCCGTACGGCGGCGATGACGAGCAGCGGGTCGAGTTCGCTGCGGATGCTGCGGATGTCGCTGATGGCGCGGACGAGTTCGATCAGGCCGTTGTCGGGGGTGGCGTCGGGCAGGACGAGGACCGGTGGGGTGGGGCGCTTGCGTCCGCGCAGATCCAGCGACCAGGCGCGGTGCGCGTCACGCAGGTCCTCGCGCAGGGCGTGCACCCGCAACTGGAGGTGGCGGCGCTGGGCGTCCTCGTCGCCGCTGCCGGTGCGGTGCTCGTCGAGGAGGCCGCCGTCCTGGATGTCCCGCGCCACGGCGGCGACCCGCTGGCGTACCGCCCCCGGCGGCCAGAGCCGCAGCAGGCGCCAGGTGAGGCCCTCGCCGCGGTCGGCGCGCGGGCCCTGGTTGAGGTAGGTGGTGCTGAGGAACCAGCGGACCTCGCGGCGCAGCCCGAGGAACACCGGCGCGCGTCCCGGCAGGATGCTCAGGGCGAGCAGCGCGGTCATGACCACGGCGAGGAACAGCAGCGTCACGTACCAGGGCTTGTCGGTGATCAGTACCGCGACGACCGCGATGAGCAGGGCGGGGACGGTGCGGGAGGCGTCGGTGACGGCGTCGCGCAGCCTCGCCGTCCACTGGATGCCGCCGGGCCGCCAGCCGGTGCGGTTCAGCCCGTGCAGCAGTTCGTCCGGCTCGGCGTCGGGGCCGGCCTCCCGCACGACGTTCTCTATGGCGAGGAGCAGCTCACTGCGCGGGAAGGTGTACTGGCCGTACTGACGTCCGCCGCCGCGCCAGGCGTGCGGCTCCACGTACGGCTCGCTCCCGGACCGGGCGCGCTTGCCGCCGAGCGCCTGGACGACCCGCAGGGCGCGCACCATGGGGCTGCCGCCGTCGGTGGGGTCGACGAGCGCGGACTGCCGGACGGCGGCGAACGGCACTCCCCTGGACCGCAGTTCCTGACGCAGCTCGGCGAGGCTGCCGCGTACCGCCTCGTCGCCCTCCGGTGATCCGCCGTCCGCGTACAGCACGAATTCCGGCAGCGCCATGGGGCTGCGGCGCCGGAACGCCTGGAAGATCGCGTCCAGCATCTCGATGAGACGCGGGGTGGTCGCGTAGTGCCGTCGGCTGTCTGCGCTGCCCAGGCGGGTCACCAACTCAGGCTCCTCACGGTCGACTTCGTACTCCTTCCGGACAAGGAGTGGTGTGAAGTCTGCCCAGCCGGTGAGCCGGGCGAGGGAGAGTGGCACAAATGTGACCAGCCCGCAGCGGTGAGGGCATCCGGGGCGATGCCGAGCCCGCGCGCCTGCCGTTGCTCGTCCGAGGTCTCACCACGGGTTCCGTGGGGAATTCCCCCAGGGAAATCCCGCGAGCCACGAAAAGGCGGGTGTCACGATTTCATACGGCCCTTGGTGACGAGTGGGCAACGATTCAGGAAAGGCCGGGCACGAAAGAACGGCGTGCGGCGAAACCTCACACCTCACCGGTGCGGGTTCCGCTGCACGCCGTTCCTCCGGGACGCGCCGCGGATTCAGTCCTTGGCGGCGTCCTTCAGCTTCTCCTTGGCCTGGCGGGTGTCACCCGTGGCCTGCTCGGCGCGGCCTTCGGCGGTCAGCTTCTCGTTGCCCACCCCGCGGCCCGCGGCCTCCTTGACCTTGCCGCTCGCCTGCTCGGTCGTGGCCTTGGCCTTCTCGCTGGCGCTCATGCCGCTCACCTTTCGCTGTGCCGCTGTTGCCTGACGAGAGGTCGGATGACCGCATCCGCCGCACGTAAACCCGTGAACCGGATGTAATTCATGTGTGTGTACGGCGAGGATGCGGGCATTCGGCGGTCAGGAGGTTGATAAACATGGTTCCCCTGCTTCTGGTTCTTCTTCTGGCTCTGATTCTTTTCGGTGCGGGCTTCGCGCTCAAGGCACTGTGGTGGATCGCGGTGATCGTGCTCATCGTGTGGGTGCTCGGCTTCATCGTGCGCCCCGCCGGCAGTGGCGGCCGCAAGGGCCGTTGGTACCGCTGGTAGAAGCGCGCCCTGTGTGATGAAGTGGCCCGGCCGGATTCGGCCGGGCCACTTCGCCGTGTCCGGGAACGGGCGTATCGCCGCGCTTGATGGGGTACGAGGAGAACGTCGGCCCCACGGGGGACCGCAGTGGAACCCTGCACCTCCTGCCCCGTGGGGCCGACCCGCGTCCACCGCGTCGCGTCTCCCGGCGTCACCCCATTGCCCTGCTCCGCGTGCGCCCCTCACGGCCGCACCCGAGTGTGGTGCAGGTGTCGTCGAGCCCGTGAGGGAGAGTCATGATCGTCAAGTTCCTGTACGACAAGGGTCTGCGCAGCGAGCACGCCAACAACGTCGCCTGCGCGGCCATCGGCCTGTCCGTCGCGTCCTGGTTCGCCTCGCGCACGGTGGAGGGCAAGGGTCTGGACCGGGCCGACCGGTGGGGCATATTCGTCGCCACCTGGCCCGCCACCTGGTTCGGCCTCGGCCAGGCCCTGAGCCAGTACGAGCGCACCGTCGTCTCCTTCGGCCGCTGACCGCGCGGGCAACGCAGAGCACCGGCCACGCCGGTACCGGCTACAGCCAAGGAGAAACGGCATGTCGCACGTGGAAGAGTCCATCGAGGTCAACGTCCCCGTACGGGACGCCTACAACCAGTGGACCCAGTTCGAGGACTTCCCCCAGTTCATGGACGGGGTCGAGCGCATCGAGCAGCGCACGGAGTCCCTCCTCCACTGGAAGACGAAGATCGCCGGGGTCGAGCGGGAGTTCGACGCGGAGATCGTCGAGCAGATCCCCGACGAGCGCGTCGCCTGGACCAGCATCGGCAGGGAGGCCCGCCAGGCCGGGGTGGTCACGTTCCACCGCCTGGACGACGGCACGACCAAGGTCATGCTCCAGCTCGACTACGACCCGGAGGGGCTGGCCGAGAAGGTCGGGGACAAGCTGGGCTTCGTCAAGCGCCAGGCCACCGGCGACCTGAAGCGGTTCAAGTCCTTCATCGAGGAGCGGGGCGGCACCGCCACCGGCGAGTGGCGCGGCGAGGTCTGAGCACGGCCTCGCGGTGAGGGGCGGGCTCCCGCGAGCCCGCCCCTCACCGCGAAAAGAGGTGGACCCCGTCATGATCGGTCGGGTAGCTTGCGGTCGACCGTGACACCGCCCGAGGAGGTGAGACCCATGAACGCTGTATCGACGTGGGTGCTCCCCCTTTCGCGTCACGGCCGGCGACCGACGTAGGTGTCGCCGGGAGCGCCTCCACACCAGGCACTCCCGAAAGGCACCACCATGAACGCTCTGCGATTCACCGCCGAGTCGTCCTCGGACGGCATCCGCGAACGCGACTTCACCCTGGGCGACGTCCCCGGCGTCCTCTGGTCCCCCACCGCCACCGGTCCCGCACCCCTGGTCCTCATGGGACACGGCGGCGGCACGGCCAAGCGGCACCGCGCGATGGTGGGCCGCGCCCGCCTCCTCGTGACCCGGTGCGGCTTCCACGCAGCCGTCCTCGACGCGCCGGGTCATGGCGACCGGCTGCGTTCCGCGCAGGACGAGCAGGACGTCGCCGAGCTGCGCCGGGCCCAGGCGGCGGGCGCGCCGGAGGCGCCGGTCGTCGTGCCGTACAACGCCCGGCTGGCCGAGCAGGCCGTGCCCGAGTACCGGGCGGCCCTCGACGCCCTCCAGGAACTCCCGGAGATCGGCACCGGCGGGCCGGTCGGCTACGTCGGCCTGGGTCTGGGCATGGCGATCGGGATGCCGCTGGTGGCGGCCGAGCCCAGGATCACCGCCGCGGTCTTCGGCATGACCTGGCCGGACGCCGTGTTCGAGGCGGCGAGGCGCATCACCGTGCCGGTCGAGTTCGTCATGCACTGGGACAGCGAGCGCATTCCGCGCGAGGCGAGCCTCGCCCTGTTCGACGCCTTCGCCTCGCCGGAGAAGTCGCTGCACGCCAACGCGGGTGGGCATGTCGCCTGGCAACTGACCGAGGCCGACAGCGCGACCCGCTTCTTCGCCCGGCACCTCTCACCGGCCCGACCGTGAAACGGCGGCGCCCGGTGTGCGCACCGGGCGCCGCCGTACGGCACGTGTCTACCGGCTCGAACTCGACAGGTTCTCCTTGACCTTGGCGATGGCGAACCCCCAGCCCTGCTGGACGGTCGTCTTGCCGGGTACGGCGATCTCGTCGGGGTTGGTGAGCACGTCCAGCAGGACGGGCCCCGGCTCGGCGAACGCGCGCTTCACCGCGTCGGTCAGGTCCTCGGGCCGGGTGACCCGGATGCCGGTGATGCCGAGGGCCTGGGCGACGGCCGCGAAGTCCGGGTTGTCGAGGACCGTGCCGAACTCCGGCAGCCCGGCCTGCTCCTGCTCCAGCTTGACCATGCCGAGGCGCTGGTTGTCGAAGACGACGAGCTTGACCGGCAGTTGCTCGGTGCGGATGGTCATCAGGTCGCCCAGCAGCATGGACAGCCCGCCGTCGCCGCAGAAGGCGACGACCTGCCGGTCCTTGTCGAGCATCTGCGCGCCGATCGCCTGCGGCATGGCGTTGGCCATCGAGCCCAGGTTGTAGGAGCCGAGCAGACGGCGGTCGCCGCGCATCTCCACGAACCGGGACAGCCACACCGTGGCCATGCCGGTGTCGGAGGTGAAGACGGCGTCCTCGTCCGCGACGGCGTCCACGGCCGCGGCCAGCGCCTCGGGCCGTACGAGGTGCGAGCGGTTGTCGAACTTGGAGCGGACCTTGCCGATCAGCCCGCGGTCGTGGCCGGGCGAGGCGAGGTCCCGCTGGCCGTCCTGCCACTTGGTGAACTTCTCGCGCGCCGAGTCGAGATGACCCCGGTCCGTGCGCTGCCGGACGCGCTCCAGCAGCCCGCGCACGGTCGGGCCGACGTCCGCCGCGAGCCCGACGTCCACCGGCACGCGGCGCCCGATGTGCTCGGCGACCCGGTCGATCTGGATCACCTTCTTCCCCTCCGGATACCAGTCGCGGTACGGGAAGTCGGTGCCGAGCAGTACCAGGGTGTCGGCATGGTCCATCGCGTGGGCGGCGGCCGGGTTGCCGATGAGGCCGGTCTGGCCGACCTGGTAGGGGTTGTCGCCCTCGAAGCCCTCCTTGGCCTTGAGGGTGATCACCATCGGCGCGGCCAGCCGCTCGGCCAGGGCGAGCACCTCCTCCCGGCAGCCGCGCGCTCCCCGGCCGACGAGCAGGGTGACCTTGCCGCCGTCGTCGATCACGGAGGCGGCCTCGTCCAGCGCGGGGTCGTCCGGCCGGTTGGCGGAGCCGGTCAGGGACAGCCGGACCGGCCGGTCGTCCGGCACCTCCAGGTCACCGACGTCACCGGGCACGGTGAGTACGGCGACCCCGCGCCGGCCGACGGCGGTGCGCACGGCGACCTCCAGCAGCGCGGGAAGCTGCGCGGGCGAGGTCACGGTGGCGCGGAAGACGGCGACGTCCTTGAAGAGCAGGTCGTTGTCGACCTCCTGGAAGTAGTCGGTGCCGATCTCCGCCTGCGGGACCTGGCCCGTGATGGCGAGGACCGGCGTACCGCTCTTCGCGGCGTCGTACAGGCCGTTCAGCAGGTGGACCGAGCCGGGACCGACCGTGCCCATGCACACTCCGAGCGTGTCGGTGAGCTGCGACTGGGCACCGGCCGCGAAGGCCGCCGCCTCCTCGTGGCGGCAGCCCACCCAGGACACGGACTCGGAGGCGCGGATGGCGTCGGTGAACGGGTTGAGCGCGTCGCCGACGACGCCGAACACCTGGCGTACGCCGAGTTCCTCCAGCGTGTCGACGACGAGACGGGCGACGGTGCGGGCCATGGGGCGTGTCCTCTCCGCGGGCCCTTCGGGGCCCGCTGCTGCGGTACGGCGGACGGTGTGCCGCGTACCTGTACGGGTGCCTGCGGTTCAGCCGGTGAAACGGTCCGGGTCGGCGGCTTTCCAGTCGGCCGCCCAGTCGGCCGGGGGCTGGCAGGTCAGCTCGCCGGGGGCCAGCCAGTCGTAGAGCGCGGCGTAGGAGCGGAAGTCGCCGGTCGGCGTGTCGCGGCGGCGCAGCATCTCCGGGCGCAGGTCCCTCGGGTCGGTGACGCCCATCGCGGCCATGATCTGCTGCGCACTGCGGACGGTCGCCTCCTGGTAGCGGCGAACCCGGTCGGACTTGTCGGTGACATCGAGGGCCCGGGCGCGGCGCGGGTCCTGGGTGGTGACGCCGGTGGGGCAGCGGTTGGTGTGGCAGCGCTGGGCCTGGATGCAGCCGACGGCGAACATCATGCTGCGTGCCGCGTTGGTGTAGTCGGCACCCATGAGCAGCCGCTTGACCAGGTCCGAGCCGGTGGCGACCTTGCCGCTGGCGCCGACCCGGATGCGGTCGCGCAGCCCGGCGCCGGTCAGGGCGTTGTGGACGGTGATCAGCCCCTCGGTGAGCGGCATCCCGAGGTGGTCGGCGAACTCCAGCGGCGCGGCGCCGGTACCGCCCTCGGCGCCGTCGACCACGATGAAGTCGGGGGTGACGCCCTCGGCCAGCATCGCCTTGCAGACGGCGAGGAACTGGGTGCGCGAGCCGGGGCAGAGCTTGAACCCGACCGGCTTGCCGCCCGCCAGCTCCCGCATCCGGGCCAGGAACCGGACCAGCTCGCGGGGGGTGTGGAACTCCCGGTGGTACGGGGGTGAGATCACCGTCTCTCCCTGCGGGACCCCGCGCACCTCGGCTATCTCGGCGTTGACCTTGTCGCCGGGCAGGACGCCGCCGATGCCGGGTTTCGCGCCCTGGGACAGCTTGAGCGAGACGCACTTGACGGCGGGGTGCGCCGCCTTCTCGGCGAACTGCTCGGCGTCGAAGCCGCCGTCCTTGGTCCGGCAGCCGAAATAACCGGTGCCGATCTCCCACACCAGGTCGCCGCCGGGGCGCAGGTGATATTTGGAGAGGCCGCCCTCGCCGGTGTCGTGGGCGAAACCACCGCGCGCCGCACCGGTGTTGAGGGCGAGGACCGCGTTGGCGGAGAGGGAGCCGAAGCTCATGGCGGAGACGTTGAGCAGCGCCATGTCGTACGGCTGGGCGCAGTCGGGCCCGCCGATCCGGACCCTGGGCGGTGTGTCGGGTGTGTCGACGGGGGCCATCGACGGCACCAGGAACTCGTAGCCCCGCTGGTACATGTCGCGTTCGCTGCCGAAGGGCTCCTCGGCGTCGATGCCCTTGGCCCGCTCGTACACGATGCTGCGGGTGTCGCGGTCGTAGGGACGGCCGTCGAAGTTGCGCTCCACGAAGTACTGCTGGAGCTCCGGGCGGATCGCTTCGAGCAGGTAGCGGGCGTGGCCGATGACGGGGTAGTTGCGCAGCACCGTGTGCCCGCGCTGGAGCAGGTCGTAGCTGCCCAGCAGGCCCAGGGCCGCGAGGACGCCGGCAGCGAACCACCACCAGGGGGACACGAGGACGGCGGCGGACACCGCGGCCGCCGCGCCGATCAGAAGGAGACCCACGGCTCCGAAACGCACCATGTGTTTCCCGCTTACCGCTGCCGCGACTCTCATGCAGGGGCCGGGTAAGGAACGCACATGAGTTCGGCCCGGCCGTGCCGAGCGGCCGCCGGCTTCCTCGGCCGCTCGGCGCTGTGGGCTTCAGCGTCTGCGGCCCCGGGTGCTCCAGCCGGCGCCGATGCCCGCGACATGCAGGGCCAGCAGGGCGAGGCCGATCAGCATGACGTTGGTCGAGCTGAAGGTGTCGTTGGTGGAGATGTCCGCCGCGTTGATGAGGAAGGCGATGAAGAACAGGACCGCGGAGATGATGGCCAGCACGATGTGCTCCCCTTCGGATGAGTGAGGTGGTGCGGAACACTGACCGAATGCCCGTGAAGGGGTGCGCCAGTCACCCTTTCACCGCCCGGCCTTCGCACACGCCTCATCGCTCTTGCGGTCCTGATCCTCCGTCAATATTTGTTACCAACAGTCGCGTTCAGCGTCGGACGCGGACTGAAGGACTTGACGCCGTCCGATGGTGTCGTCCACGGCCTGCACCGTAGGAACCAACCTTGTCGAAACTCTGTGGAGGTCCCCGGTCCTGCGGGCAGGAGTCGATGTACCTGATTCCGACTGGAGGGTGTGACGAGATGAGCGACCAGAACGAGAGCCCGGCGGACGTCGTGCGAGCGCTGTACGCCGCGCTCAGCGAGGGCGACGTCAAGGGCATCCTCGCCCGGCTGGCCCCCGACGTGATCGTGGACGAACCGAACCGGCTCCCCTACGGGGGTGTGCACCGGGGCCGCGAGGCGTTCGCGGAGGCCGTCCTGGGCGGGATGACGGCCCACGCGGACATGACCATCACCGGCGTGGACGTCTTCGAGGGCCCGGCCGGGATCGTCGGCCGCCTCACCGGCACACTGAGGGCCCGCTCGTCCGGCGAGGAGTACCAGCTGACCCTGGTCGAGCTCCTCCGGGTCGAGGACGGCCTGGTGCAGGAGATCGACGTCTACACGAAGAACCCCGAGGGCGTGGCGGAGTTCTTCGTCCACGCGGAGTCCCCTCACTCCGGATGATCGGCATCCAGCCGGGCCAGTCCCTCCTCCCACCGTCGCCGCCTCTCCTCCCCCGACTCCTCCCA
>NZ_MUNH01000798.1:0-602 GCF_002154615.1 Streptomyces recifensis | reverse complement strand
GCGGCCCGCGGAACGGACGGCGGCACGTCCGGGGCCGATTTCCGCCAGCACACGGCCTTCGGGCACTCCTACGCTGCGCCCATGTCACGCCGCTTCGCCGACATCATCGACCTCTACCTGCTGTCCGGCTCCGAGTTCACTCGCAGGCTGCGCGCGGTACGGCCCGAGCAGTGGGCGGCACCGACGCCCTGCCCGGAATGGGACGTGCACAGCCTGGTCAACCACATGACCCGGGGAAACCTCGGCTACGTCGCTCTGCTGAACGGCGGCTCGGCCGCCGAATTCCTCCGGCTCCGGGACAGCGATGCCCTCCACGGCGACCCGGTGTGTGCGTACGTCCGGTCGATGCGGGAGTGCGCCGCGGCATTCGGGGCGCCGGGTGCCCTCGACCGGATACTTGACCATCCCCTCGGCTCGGTGACCGGAGCACAAGGCCTCGCCATGCGCACTACGGACGCGGCCATCCACTCGTGGGACCTGGCAAGGGCGGTCAATGCCCCCGAGGAACTCGATCCCCGCCTCGTCGCCTGGGTGGAGGACAACCTTGTCGAGACCTATGCCGGCCTGGCGGAGTCGCCCATGACCGTCGGCACCTCCCACCG
>NZ_MUNH01000797.1:406-544 GCF_002154615.1 Streptomyces recifensis | reverse complement strand
TGAGGCCGAGGTCCCGGGCCGCGTCCTCGATGGCCCGCACCAGGGCCGCGCCGACGCCGAGGCCGCGCGCCCGCCGGGTCACCGCGAGCCGTCCCAGCGAACCCACCGAGGCGTCCTGGCCGGTCTTGCCCGCGGCCG
>NZ_MUNH01000797.1:0-345 GCF_002154615.1 Streptomyces recifensis | reverse complement strand
GTCCTCGGCGACCCGGACGGTGTACGGCGTGCTCACGCGTACGTCTCCTCGCGCACCCGGTCGAGGGCGCGGCTGAGGTCCTCGGGGTAGTCGCTCTCGAACTCGGCCCACTGGCCGTCTGCCGGGTGCTCGAAGCCGAGCCGGACCGCGTGCAGCCACTGGCGCTCCAGCTTGAGGCGCTTGGCGAGCGTGGGGTCGGCGCCGTAGGTCAGGTCGCCGACGCAGGGGTGGCGGTGGGCGGCCATGTGGACGCGGATCTGGTGGGTGCGGCCGGTCTCCAGCTTCACGTCAAGCAGGGAGGCGGAGCGGAACGCCTCGATGAGGTCGTAGTGCGTCACCGAGGGC
>NZ_MUNH01000796.1:0-666 GCF_002154615.1 Streptomyces recifensis | reverse complement strand
AGGGGCCGTGCACCCGGAACCCGTACCGCTGGCCCGGCATCACGCCGGGCAGGTACGCGTGCCGGACGAACGCGTCGCTCTCGCGCAGTTCCACCGCCGTCTCGGAGCCGTCGTCGTGCAGCAGACACAGCTCCACTCGGTCCGCGGCTTCGGTGAAGACCGCGAAGTTGGTACCGGCACCGTCATAGGTGGCGCCGAGGGGATACGCCTCTCCAGGCCAGACCTGCATGCGCTCGACTCTTCCAGGTGCGGGGCCCCGCTGGGGGCGCGTTGGCGGCGAGTCTCCCCGAAAGTGAGGGCACCTGACGTCTACCGCCCTCCGCTGCCGGCCGACCCGTGGTCACGGATGACCTCTACCCCCACCCGAAGGAGGGAAGCCGCGCCGGCCCCGGCGAGCCCGACTCGATCCGCCCGCGGCCGGGACGCTCAGGGCGGGGGCCGCCGGCACACGGGCCGCTCACCAGCGGCGCGCCGCCCTCGGCACCGGTTCGCGCCGCTATGACTCCGCTCACTCCCTCCGCTCCCGAACGCCCGGAACGGCCACTGGCGCAGGGCAAGTTGAGAAACCGACCTGTCCATCCGGCTGCACCGCCGACCGCTCCCGGAGTACCCTTCCTTGATCGTTGGGACGGGGAAGGTCCGGGGGACGGAAGGCGGTGCAGGGTG
>NZ_MUNH01000795.1:0-2264 GCF_002154615.1 Streptomyces recifensis | reverse complement strand
GTCCAGCGCGCTGGACCGGGGGCCCCTTGATCCTCTAGGAGAGCAGAGGCTAGGGTCTCGGGGTCTTCCACGCGTGTGCGGGCGCGTAGCGCATCAGCCAGGCGGCCAACAGCGTCGTCGGGCACCGCATCGTCGCCGAACGCAGGCAGCAGGAGCAAAAGACGGGAGTGAGGGTCGGTGGTGCTGCCTCCGGGCAGCATGTTGTCTGCAGCGGCCACGAGTTCGGGCCAGGACAGGCCCGGACCCATGAAGTGCCCGTCATCCCGGGCGAGCACCTCGGCCTGGCCCCAGTCGGGGTGGTGGATGAGATAGTCGGTTCCGGTGTCGTCCGCGGCTGTCCGGTAGACCACGTGAAGACGATGATCAGCAGCGAGCGGGACCGTGAATGCCGGCCACTCGGCCCGCTCCCAGAGCTGCCGCTGGAAGTCGCCGGCCGCGTCATGGTCCGCGCCGAACAGCAGTTCCTCGGCCTCCTCACTCTGGATACACGAGTAGAGGTGCCCCGGCCAGAAGAGCGGCTCATCCAAGAGCCGGACCTGGTACGTGAGGGGACCACCGTCGTAACCCGCTATCCGGGCAGGATGCAGGTCTGCACTTTTCATCACGGATGACATCATGCCGCCCTGGCTCCCCGTCCTTGAAGCCGGGCGCACCAGCCGATCATTGCGGGACAGCCCTTGAGGACGCGACGACGGCAGACCACATGAGCTGCTGCGCTGGTGAGGTTGGCCGACGGTCAGGTCCCACAGCCGGATCGCCTTGTTCCTCGCCGGATGACGCTTTCCCAAAGACGCGGGGCCCGTCAACCGAGTCCCGGCCCGGCCGCCAACCTCAATTTCTCGCCGCTCCTCCCCCAGCCCCTGATGCCTCACCACTCGCATCAGATTCTTCCCGCCCAAGCCATCCTGCGACTGCGCTAAACCCTATGGCTTCAGTCACAATGCGCCACGTAACTGGATTGCAGTGATGTATGCCACTTCCCAGGCCGGGAATCTCCCCTATTCTCCGGCCCGAGGTCCTGAGCCGGCAGCACCGCTCCCACGCCACCCGGGGCGCTGCGGTCGGGACAAGTTCGGTGAGGCAGTCCAGGCGCGTACCGGTCAGCGCAAGGCGTGCCGGTGTCAGCCGGCCTTGACGGGCCCCCACGCGCCTGCCGGTCGTGCGTGGCGCCGTTCGCGTTCAGTCGGCCCGCCCGGTGGCCCCGTCGTACTCGCCCGTCTCCGGAGGCGCGGACGGGGCGGGGTTGCGGCGCTCCTGGATGTGGGCGTAGCCCGTCAGGCCGATCAGTACGGCCAGCAGCACGGCCGACGAACCCGCCGTACCCAGGTCCAGACCGCCCTTGGCGACCGGCTTGGTCAGGAAGTCGCCGGCCGTCGCGCCGAGCGGGCGGGTCAGCACGAAGGCGATCCAGAACAGGAGCACGTTCGGCACCGCGGGCACCCTCATCAGGGCCACCAGCACCAGCAGAGCGCCGGTCACCAGCGCTGCACCGCCGGCGTAGCCGAGGCCCGAGCTGTCGGACAGGAAGTCGCCCATCGAGGTGCCGAGGGTGTTCGAAACGAGGATCGCCGACCAGAACAGGGCCTCTCCGCGGAAGCTGACGATGTCACGGATGACGAACGTCATGCCGGTCAGCTTCCAGACGGCGAAGATGACGACCAGGACCGAGATCAGGATCGCTGCGCCCGTCGGGTACCCCAGACCGAGGCCCTGCGGTCCCCAGCCCAGCGAAGTGGCGCCGCCTGACAGGTACTTGGCGCTGGCGTCGCGGTTCATGAAGTCGGACATCGTGGTGCCGGCCATGCTGGTCGACAGGATGACCGTCCAGTAGAAGAACGGGTTGTAGCGGCGGGAGCGCAATTGAACGACCAGGGTCACCACGAAGAGCAGGAACAGGGCGATCGTGGTGAGGAAGTAGCCGAGCTTCAGGGTCTGCGCGAACAGGTCGCCGGCCGTCTCGCCCAGGGTCGTCGCCGCGATCTTCATGATCCAGAAGGCGAGGGTGACCTCGGGCAGTTTCTTCATCACCGACTTGGCCGTGGTCGCGGCTCTCTGCTGCCGCGCGGCCACGTCCAAGTCGGTGAGGCCTTCGGGCTTCTCCATGTCGGGCACTCCTCTTCGTGGGGGGCTGCGAGGGCGCCCGTCTCCGCAAGCGGGACGGGGCCCTGTGACACACGGGCCGACCGCGGACCGGCCGTGGTGTCCGACTTTGCGGGTGATCGCCTGAATAATTCCTGAAAGCGTTCCCGGCCGCCTAGCCGGCC
>NZ_MUNH01000794.1:0-522 GCF_002154615.1 Streptomyces recifensis | reverse complement strand
CCCGGCCGCCTAGCCGGCCTGCCCCGTCGCCCGCGCGGGGTCCGCGACGTCCTTGCGGGTCACGGCGAGGTACACCACCAGGCCGAGGATGACGGCCAGGAAGATCCCGCTGGTGACGACGGTGCCGAACCCGAGGCCGCCGTCGCCGGTCGGCTGGGACAGGTAGTCGCCGATCGAGGCGCCGAGCGGGCGGGTGAGGATGTAGGCGATCCAGAAGCTCCACACCGCGTCCAGGCCGAGCGCGAAGTGCGCGATCGCCACGGCGGCGATGGCCAGTGCGAACAGGACCGCCGCGAGCCGGTAGCCCAGGTCCATGCGCTCGGAGACCAGGTCACCGCCCGCTGTTCCGAGGGCGAAGGTGAACAGTACGGCGAGCCAGTAGTACGCCTCGCGGCTGGTGGTGTCGATGCTGTGGATGGAGAGGGTGCGCTCGCGCCGGTACCAGACGACGAACGCGACGGCGAGAAGGACGGCGAACACGGCGGTGGTCGTCTCCAGCGGCACGCCTATGTTGTCGGTCAG
>NZ_MUNH01000793.1:0-553 GCF_002154615.1 Streptomyces recifensis | reverse complement strand
AGGTCAGGGTGGAGTGCCGGTTGCCGGAGAGGACGTAGTCCCACTGGTCGACCTCGCGCAACTGCCGGGCGAAGTCCGTGCCGTGGGCGGCCGCCGGGCGTTCCCGGAGGTCGAGGCCGGTGTGGCCGAGCGGGGTGCCCTGCCGGGTCTGCACGTAGACCTGGCCGGGGCGCTTGACCAGGCCGGGCCCGAAACCGGCGTTGTGCACCAGGTACTTGGAGCGGGCGAGCGCGGTGAAGTCGGCGGCGGTGCCGGGGCGGCCGAGCCAGGCGGTGCGGATGTGCGGGGCGTGCGCGCGGAACGCGGCCTCCAGGGCGCTCGGGTCGCAGCCCCGGTCGGGGGCGGGGTCGGCGGCGAAGAGGGCGCGGTCGGCGCGCAGGGGGAGAAGCCGCTGCATTCGGTAGTGAAGGCGCAGCAGGACCGCCCGCAGCCTGTGTTGTCCGCGCCCGGCCGAGGCGCGCGCGTGGCGGCGGAGGGCGGCGGCCAGGCGCAGGGTGCGGAAGGTGCGGTGCAGGCCGTGCCGGACCAGGGCGCGGCGGAGGCCGGGGGGTAC
>NZ_MUNH01000792.1:0-1146 GCF_002154615.1 Streptomyces recifensis | reverse complement strand
GTCTGAGTCCGCCATGCCGTACGAACCACCCACTCATACCGTCGAGCGCTCCCTTCGCGCCACGACCGGGGCGAAGGTCATCGCCGGCGTCGACGAAGTGGGGCGGGGTGCCTGGGCCGGACCCGTCACCGTCTGCGCGGCGGTCACCGGACTGCGCCGCCCGCCCGAAGGGCTCACCGACTCCAAGCTCCTGACGGTCAAACGCCGTGCGGAGCTGGACGGGATACTGCGGTCCTGGGTGACGGCCTTCGCCCTCGGTCACGCCTCTCCGGAGGAGATCGACGACCTGGGCATGACCGCCGCCCTGCGGCTGGCCGCCGTCCGCGCCCTGGAAGCCCTGCCGGTCCGGCCCGAGGCCGTCATCCTCGACGGCAAGCACGACTACCTCGGTGCCCCCTGGCGGGTGCGCACGGTGATCAAGGGCGACCAGTCCTGTGTGGCCGTCGCGGCGGCCTCGGTGATCGCCAAGGTGTACCGCGACAAAATGATGGCCGAACTCGGTGCCGGCCATGCAGACTTTGGATTCGCGGACAACGCCGGGTATCCGTCGCCGGTGCACAAGGCCGCACTGGAGGAGCGGGGCCCCACCCCGTACCACCGTCTGTCGTGGGCGTATCTTGATGCGCTGCCCCGGTGGCGGCACCTCAAGAAGGTCCGCAGCCTCGTGGACGGCGGCGTTCCGGTGATCGAGGGCCAGCTCGGCTTCGATTTCTGACGCTTCCGCCCGCCGCCGATGTGCCACCCGGCCATCGGCGTCGTACCAACGTTTGATAAAAATCAGCTCATGCCTCTCCTTCCCGAGGAGCCTCAGATTCACGAGAGTGCCCAGGGTCCCGTCGCGACTCCGGCCAGCAGCCGCGTCGCACCGACCCCTCGTCCCGTACCCGGCCCCCGCCCCGCGGCTCCGGCCGGGGCGGGCCGGAGCCGCGGGGCGGGGGCCGGGTACGGGACGAGGGGTCGGTGCGACGCGGCTGCTGGCCGGAGTCGCGACGGGACCCTGGGCACTCTCGTGAATCTGAGGCTCCTCGGGAAGGAGAGGCATGAGCTGATTTTTATCAAACGTTTGTACGACGCCGATGGCCGGGTGGCACATCGGCGGCGGGCGGAAGCGTCAGAAATCGAAGCCCAGCTGGCCCTCGATCACCG
>NZ_MUNH01000791.1:0-1112 GCF_002154615.1 Streptomyces recifensis | reverse complement strand
GCGTCACCGTGCGCACGGTGCGCTTCTACGGCACCCGCGGGCTGCTCCCGCCGCCCGAGATCGGCCCCCGCCGGGTCGGCCGGTACGGCCGTGAGCACCTGGCCCGGCTCGCGCTGATCGAAGAGCTGCGGCTGCAGGGGATGACGCTGGCGGCGATCGAGCGGTACATCAGCCGGCTCCCGGCCGACCTCACCGCCCAGGACCTCGCGGTGCACCGGGCGGTCGTCTCCTCCTGGGCCCCGGAGGCGGTGGAGACGGTCGGCCGCGCCGAGCTGGACCGCCGCGCGGGGCGCAGGCTGACGGAGGAGGACGTACGGCGCCTGGCGGCGATGGACGTCCTGGCCCCCGCCGAGCCGGACGGCACCTACCGCGTCGACTCCGGTCTGCTGCGCCTCGCCGTACAGCTCCTCGACCTCCCCTTCTCCCAGGAAGTCATCCTCGCCGCCCGCACCACCCTCCTCGACCACTCCCGCGCCGCCGCCCGCGAACTCTCCTCCCTCCTGCGCGACGCGGTCCCCGAACACACCCCGAGTGACGTCCGCACCCTCTCCGCCCACATGCAGCCCCTGGTCATCCAGGCCCTCCTGACCACGTTCCAGCGGTCACTGAGGCAGGAGGTCAGGGAGTGGCTGGGAAACGACGACGAGCACGGCCCCGAGGACTAGGGCCTGTCTTCCGCTCCCCGAGGCCGGCGCGGTGCGTGGACCGGTCGTGCGCGGGTCACGCACCCGTGGTGGAGCCGGGGCGGATAATCATCAGGACGGTGACCGTGGCCCACAGCAGATTGAAGACGCCGGTGAGCATGGCCAGCCGCGCCGGTGTCGTCGACGGAGCCGACGTCGGCGGGGCGGAACCGGCCGTCCCGGCCAGCGCGAGGTCCTGGGCGGGCAGGATCAGTACGGCCAGGACGGCCACGGCCGCCGTGGTCAGCACGATCGAGGCGATCAGCCAGCCGTCCCCCATGACGCCGAGACTGCCGGCCGTGGCGAGGCCGGACAGGGGAACGGCGATGCCGACGGCCGCGTAGACGCGGCAGATGCGGTGCAGTGTGCGCAGGGTCGTTCGGGCGTCGCCGTCGGCGATCCCGCCGACGGCGACGCGCGAACGACCCT
>NZ_MUNH01000790.1:0-1010 GCF_002154615.1 Streptomyces recifensis | reverse complement strand
CCGCGGGGCCGTCGATACCGAGGGCCCGGAACTGCTGGCAGGGGTTCATGAACTCGCGCTGCTGCTTGATCTTCCCGTTCTCGAAGGTGAAGGAGTGCAGGAAGTGGTTGCGGTAGAGGCCGGGCTCGTAGCCGGGGAAGAGGATCTGGCCCTCGCCGTCGCACTCCACCCAGAACCGGTCGGGGTCCTGGGTGTCGAAGATCTCGACGTTGATCCAGGCCCAGTCGGGAAAGCACTTGAGCGACCAGACGGCGTGCTCGCCGAGCCGGTCCCGGCCGCTGATGACGATGGGCTCGCCGGTCTCGGTGGTCCACAGGCCGCCGGTGCCGTCCTCGGTGAACAGCAGGTGGCGCTTGAGGCGGTCCTGGCCGCGGGTGTTCATGTACTGGGCGACGATGGCGCGGTTCTGTTCGCGGATCTCGTGCTCGTCGGACATGTCTGGTCTCGCTTTCCGTCACTGGGAGGCGAAAGGCCGGTGCCGCGCCGGGGCGGGCGGGCCCGGAGCACATCGGAACGAAGGGGAGTTCGCGGTGGTCGTACGGGCCGTCAGACCAGCATGCTGATGGTGCGCGGGTCCTGGCCGACCAGGGCGCTGCCGTAGACCTGCTCGGGGACGCCCATGCCGAAGCCGGCGTGCCGGCTACCGGTGTGGATGTCGCGCCAGAGCCGCTGGAGGGGGTTGGACTCGTCCAGGGCGGAGGAGCCGTAGAGGGTGACGATGTCGTCGACGGTCTGGCGGCACTGCTGGACGACGTGGGTGGCGTCCATGCGGGCGCGGGCCCGGGTGAGCAGGTCGGGGTTCTCGCCCGCGCGGGCATGTTCGTCCACGCTGTCGGCGAGGCGGCGGGCGTGCAGCCGGGCGGTGTCCAGCCGGGTGGCGGCGGCCGCGAGGGCGAGCCGGGCGGTGGGCGACTCGGCCTGGTTGGCGAAGGTGGTGCCGGCCACGCGCCGGGTCCCGGCGTGTTCCAGGGCGTAGCGCAGGGCGGTGTCGGCGCCGCCGAGCAGCGAGC
>NZ_MUNH01000079.1:0-3247 GCF_002154615.1 Streptomyces recifensis | reverse complement strand
AGCCGGCGGAGCACCGTGGCGTCGCACCACTCCTGGCCGATGCCCGCCGGATGGAACTCGCCCTGCACGACCCGGCCGCCGGCGGCCAGCCGCTGGAGGGCGCCCTCGGTGACCGCGACGCCCAGACCGAAGCGCGCGGCGGCGGAGGCCGAAATGAAGGGGCCGTGAGTACGGGCGTAGCGCGCGAGGAGGTCGCCGAGCGGGTCCTTCACCGGCTCGGTGAAGGCCTCGGGGACACCCACCGGCAGCGCGGTGCCCAGTGCGTCGCGCAGACGGCCCGCGTCCTCGACGGCCGCCCAGTGGTCCGCACCCGCGACACGCACCCTGATGACGCGGCGGGCGGCGGCCAGTTCACGTGCCCACTCCGGCTCGGCGCCCCGCTCGGCCAGCTCGGCGTCGGTCAGCGGGCCCAGCAGCCGGAGCAGGTCCGCGACGCTCTCCGGGTCCTTGGCCCGCCGGTCCTCGGTGAGCCACTGGAGTTCGCGCTCCAGCTCGGTCAGCACCTCGGCGTCGAGCAGCTCCCGCAGCTCCGCCTGGCCCAGCAGCTCGGCCAGCAGCCGGGAGTCCAGGGAGAGCGCGGCGGCACGGCGCTCGGCGAGCGGGGAGTCGCCCTCGTAGAGGAACTGGGCGACGTAACCGAACAGCAGGGAGCGGGCGAACGGGGAGGGTTCGGGGGTGGTGACCTCGACCAGGCTGACCTTGCGGGACTCGATGTCGCCCATCAGCTCGACCAGGCCGGGCACGTCGAACACGTCCTGGAGGCACTCGCGGATCGCCTCCAGGACGATCGGGAAGGACCCGAACTCGCTCGCCACCTCCAGCAGCTGAGCGGCGCGCTGGCGCTGCTGCCACAGCGGGGTGCGCTTGCCGGGGTTGCGGCGCGGCAGCAGCAGCGCGCGGGCGGCGCACTCCCGGAAGCGGGAGGCGAACAGGGCCGAGCCGCCGACCTGGTCGGTGACGACCTGGTCGATCTCGCTCTTGTCGAAGGCGACGTCCGCCGCGCCGACCGGGGCCTGTTCGCCGTCATAGTCCATGCCGACCTTGCCGGGGCTCTGGTCCAGCAGGTCCAGGCCCATCAGGTCGGCGTCGGGCAGGCGCAGCACGATGCCGTCATCGGCGTGCATGACCTGTGCGTCCATGCCGTACCGCTCGGAGAGGCGGGCGCCCAGCGCGAGCGCCCAGGGGGCGTGCACCTGGGCGCCGAAGGGCGAGTGGATCACGACCCGCCAGTCGCCCAGCTCGTCCCGGAAGCGCTCCACGACGATGGTGCGGTCGTCCGGGACGTGCCCGCACGCCTCGCGCTGCTCGGCCAGGTAGGACAGGACGTTGTCCGCCGCCCACGCGTCCAGGCCCGCGGTGAGCAGGCGCAGCCGGGCGTCCTCCTCGGACAGTGCGCCGACCTCGCGCAGGAACGCGCCGAGCGCGCGGCCCAGTTCGAGCGGGCGGTCGAGCTGGTCGCCCTTCCAGAACGGCAGCCGGCCCGGCACACCGGGCGCGGGGGAGACCAGGACCCGGTCGCGGGTGATGTCCTCGATACGCCAGGAACTCGTGCCCAGCGTGAAGACGTCGCCCACGCGGGACTCGTACACCATCTCCTCGTCCAGCTCGCCGACCCGGCCGCCGCCCTTCTTGGGGTCGGAACCGGCGAGGAAGACGCCGAACAGGCCCCGGTCGGGGATGGTGCCGCCGGAGGTGACGGCGAGCCGCTGGGCGCCGGGCCTGCCGCTGATGGTTCCGGCCACGCGGTCCCACACCACACGGGGGCGCAGTTCCGCGAACGCGTCCGAGGGGTAGCGGCCCGCGAGCATGTCCAGGGTGGCGGTGAACGCGGACTCGGGGAGCGAGGCGAAGGGGGCCGCGCGCCGCACGGTGGCCAGCAGGTCGTCGAACTGCCAGGTGTCCAGCGCCGTCATGGCGACGATCTGCTGGGCCAGTACGTCCAGCGGGTTGGACGGCACCCGCAGCGACTCGATCCCGCCCGAGCGCATCCGCTCGGTGACCACGGCCGCCTGCACCAGGTCACCCCGGTACTTGGGGAAGACCACACCGGTGGAGACGGCACCCACCTGGTGCCCGGCGCGGCCCACGCGCTGGAGGCCGGAGGCGACCGAGGGCGGGGACTCGACCTGGACGACCAGGTCGACGGCGCCCATGTCGATGCCCAGCTCCAGGCTGGAGGTGGCCACCACGGCGGGCAGCCGCCCGGCCTTCAGGTCCTCCTCGACGAGCGCGCGCTGCTCCTTGGAGACCGAGCCGTGGTGCGCGCGGGCGATCACCTGTGGGGCGCCCTGGGCCGCGCCCGAGCCGCCCATCAGCTCGGCCGGGGAGTGGTGCTCGTCCAGCTTCTCGCCGGTGGCGCGCTCGTAGGCGATCTCGTTGAGCCGGTTGCACAGCCGCTCGGCCAGCCGGCGCGAGTTGGCGAACACGATGGTCGAGCGGTGGGACTGGACCAGGTCGGCGATCTTCTCCTCGACGTGCGGCCAGATCGAGGGCTTCTCCGCCTTGTCGTCGCCGTCGGCCGCCGGGGAGCCGCCCAGCTCGCCCATGTCCTCGACGGGCACGACCACCGAGAGGTCGAACTCCTTGCCCGACTCGGGCTGGACGATCTCCACCTTGCGCCGGGGCGAGAGATAGCGGGCCACCTCGTCCACCGGCCGCACGGTCGCCGACAGGCCGATCCGGCGGGCGGGCCTGGGCAGCAGCTCGTCGAGCCGCTCCAGGGACAGTGCGAGATGCGCGCCGCGCTTGGTGCCCGCGACCGCGTGCACCTCGTCCAGGATCACGGTCTCGATGCCGGTGAGCGCGTCCCGCGCCGACGAGGTCAGCATCAGGAAAAGCGACTCGGGGGTGGTGATCAGGATGTCCGGCGGCCGGGTGACCAGGGCGCGCCGCTCGGCGGGCGGGGTGTCGCCGGAGCGGATGCCCACCTTGATCTCGGGCTCGGGCAGGCCCAGGCGCACGGACTCCTGGCGGATGCCCGTCAGCGGGCTGCGCAGATTGCGCTCCACATCGACCGCGAGCGCCTTCAGCGGGGACACGTACAGCACCCGGCAGCGCTTCTTCGGGTCGGCCGGGGGCGGGGTGGAGGCCAGCTGGTCCAGGGCGGCGAGGAAGGCGGCCAGCGTCTTGCCGGAGCCGGTCGGCGCCACCACCAGCGCGTCCGACCCCTCGTTGATGGCCTTCCACGCGCCGGCCTGGGCCTCGGTGGGCGCGTGGAACGCCCCCGTGAACCATTCGCGGGTCGCGG
>NZ_MUNH01000789.1:0-1810 GCF_002154615.1 Streptomyces recifensis | reverse complement strand
GCCCCCAGCACCCCGGCACCGTGCACGCCGCACGGCTCGCCACGCCCGCCGACGCGGAGGACATCGTCCGGCTCCGGTCGGCCCACGTCCTCGCCGAGCCGCTGCCGGAGGAGTGGATCGTCCGCTGCGGCGCCGAACTGGCCGCCCGACTGGTTCCCGGTGGCGACGCACGAGCCTGTGTCGTCGACGCCCCCGACGGCACTCTCGCCTCCTGCGCCCTCGCGCTGCTCCACCCGGCGCTGCCCGAACCGGTGTTTCCCAGCGGGCGGGCGGCGCGGGTGCACACGGTCGCCACGCATCCCTCGTGGCGCCGCCGGGGACACGCCAGGTCGGCCCTGACCGCGCTGCTCGACCGGCTCCGGGCGGAGGAGGTGGCGCCCGTCGAGGCCGACGCGCCCGCCGGCGTGGGGGCACTCTTCCGTGCCTCGGGATTCTGCGGCAGCGTGGCTCCCATGCGGATGACATGGCCCGAGCCGGCGGTCCGGGGGCGGGTGGACGAGAGGACCGGCCATGTCTGGCTCCCGCCGGAGCAGTACGCCGAGACGGTCATGAAGGCCACGGGTTTCGCCTGCGTCCTCTTCACCGACGTCCACGACCGCCCCGTGCAGCTCCACGGGGTCTACGGCGCGACCCACCCCTGGCAGTTGGTGGGCGGCACGATGGACCCCGGTGAGCGGCCGTGGGAGACGGCCGTGCGGGAGTGCCGGGAGGAGACCGGCATCGAACTGGACGGCCCGCCCCGCCTGCTGGCCACGGTGTACGGGCTGCCGGGCGCCGAGTGGCCGTACAGCACGATGGGACTCGTCTTCGACGGGGGGCGGCTGGACGAGGCGCGTCTCCGGGACATCGTGCTGGACCCGCGTGAGCACGACGAGGTGCGGGTGCTGGCGCTGCCCGAGTGGCGGCCGCTGATGCCGCCGCGGGACTTCGCCCGGCTCAGTGCGGTGATGGAGGCCCGCCGCACCGGCGTGACCGGCTACTTCGACACCTGGGACTGGGGGACGGAATGAGCGTCGTACTGATGTCGGACCGGCGGGTGGCGGCGGTCCCGGTGCGCGAGTGCGGCGAGCCGCTGGTCGACGTCCGGGCGCACGGCGCCCTCCGGGTCGACCCGCGCAGGGAGGACGCCTCGGGGGCCTTCGCGTATCTGCGCCAAGGGGTGCTGCACCGCCTGATGCACGCCCAGTCGCTCCTGCCGGACGGTATGCGGCTGCTGTACGTCGAGGGGTACCGGCCGCCCGGCCTCCAGCGCCGGTACTTCGAGGAGTACGCCGGCGCGCTCGGCCGGGACAACCCCGGCTGGTCCCCGGCCCGCGTGCGGGACGAGGCCAGCCGGTTCGTCTCCCCACCGGAGATAGCCCCGCACAGCGCGGGCGCCGCCGTGGACCTCACCCTGGTGGACGCCGACGGCGACGAACTGGACCTGGGCACCCGGGTGAACGCGGACCCGGTGGAGAGCGAGGGCGCCTGTTACACCTCGGCCACCAACATCGGCGCCGAGGCCACGGCCAACCGGAACACCCTGGCGAGCGTGCTGTCCGAGGCGGGCCTGGTCAACTACGCGACCGAGTGGTGGCACTGGAGCTGGGGCGACCGTTACTGGGCGCTCCAGACGAACAACCCGACCGCGCCCTACGGCCCCACCGAACCGGGAGTCATATAAGCCGTATATCGCCCCATAGCTGGCATAGTGCCGCCCATGACCCTCACGCCCCGTAAGAACGGCGCGCGGCGGGGCCGCGGCATCCGTCGCGCGGTGCCGGCGCTGGCCTGCGTCCTCGGCATCACCGGCGGCGTCGTCCTCGCGCTG
>NZ_MUNH01000788.1:0-3302 GCF_002154615.1 Streptomyces recifensis | reverse complement strand
GGAGCGCCCCGGACGGCTGCCGGACGCGGAACTCCAGCTCCCGCTCGTCCAGCGACATGTGGTCGGGCTCCACCACCGACATCAGCGCGGGCAGGTCCTCGGGCACAGTGAGCCCGAGCAGCGTCTCCACCTTGCCGTCGAATTCGTCGCGCCCTATGCCGAAGAGCCGCAGTATCTCGTCGCCGACCTCCACGCGCCCGGTGTCCATGGCGAGGCTGAAGGCGTCCGGGGCCGGCTCGTGGGAGTCGGCCGGGCCGGGCTCCGGGACGGCGACGGCGCGGGCGATGAGTTCCAGCGCGGCCCTCTCCCCCGCGGCGAACCCCTCGGGCTGTTCCGCGACCGCCAGCAGCGAGCCGCTCCCCGGCCCGGCGAGGGGCAGGGCGGCAAGCGAGAAGTCGGACGCCGGGGTACGGCGGCCCTCGGCGCGGTCGGCCACTTCGCGGGGGCCGAGCCAGAGGGGACGGCCCGTGCGGTGGGCCTCGGCGACCGGGGCGCCGCCGTCGGCGGGGTAGCCGTCGCGCAGGCCGTACAGCGAGCCGGGCAGTCCGACGGACTCGGCCAGGCACAGCACGGCGGGGTCGTCACCGGGGGCGTACACGCCGGCGAACGAGGCACCGGCGAGGACGAGGGCCTGTTCCAGGACGCGGCGGAGCCGGTCGGAGGAGGCGGGCGCGGCCATGAGTGTGGCGAGGACGTGCTCGGCACGCCCGGCTCCCGTCCTGCGCACCGCAGCACCCTCACTCGCCACGTTCGCCATTACAGCGCGTGCGGGCGCGTGGCGCAGCCCCTGTGCACCGACCACGCGCGGTTTTTCCCTACCGCGCGATTGACCCGAAAGCCGCGTGCACCCGCGTATCGGCCTTTTCCGCCGCCCGGCATGCGCGATGCCGGGAGGGGGTACTCGGCGTACTTCCACAAGTGGGAGCCGTCCGCGGTCCGGGGCGTGAGTGCCGTACGAGGAGGTGGTCGGCGTGTCCGACACGCCGGACTCCGCTCGGGAGACCCCGGGGGCGGGGCGGCCTCCGCTGTCGATCGCCCTGGCCGCGATGATGGAGGACGTGGGCGCGCACTCGGGCGCGGTCTACCTGCTGCGGCCCGATGTGCCGGTGCTGGAGATGGCGGTGATGGCGGGCCTGCCCAGGGCGTTCGCCGCGCCGTGGGAGCGGGTCGGGGTCAGCGCGCCGATCCCGGTCGCGCAGGCCGTGCGGCAGCGGCGGCCGGTGTGGGTCGGCGGCGGCGAGGAGATGGCGCGCCGCTTCCCGCGCATCGCGGTGGTGCTGCCGTATCCCTTCGCACTGGCGGCGCTGCCGCTGGCCATGGACGACGTCGTGCTCGGCTCGGTGTTCGTGACCTGGCCGGCCGGGCACGGCCCCGAGCTGAGCGAGCGGGAGCGGACACTGCTGGCGGCGGGGTGCGAGCGGCTGACCCGGGTGCTGGCGCGGGCGTCGGCCGAGAACCTGCCGCTGGGCTCCGAGCGGGATCTGGTGGCGACCCCGGACGCGGCCGTCGTCGACACGCTGGGGCCGGTGGAGGCGGCGCGGATGGTGGCCCGGCTGCCGTACGGGCTGGTGTCGCTCGACCTGAACGGCCGGATCGGGCACGTCAACGCGGCCGCCGCCGAACTGCTCGGCCGTCCCGCGGCCGAACTGCTCGGCACGCTGCCCTGGGTGTCGGTTCCGTGGCTCAACGACCCACTGTACGAGGACCGTTACCGGGCCGCGCTGATCAGCCGCCGTCCGGCCTCCTTCGTGGCGCTGCGGCCGCCCGGCCACTGGCTGTCCTTCCGGCTCTATCCGGGCAGCACCGGGGTGAGCGTGCGCATCACGCGCGTCCGGGTGCTGACCGAGCGCACGGGCGTGCCGGCCGGGGCCCGGCCGCACCGGCTGGTGACGATCTCGCGGCTGCTGAGCCTGACGGGGGCGCTGACCGAGGCGGTGGCGGTGGACGATCTCGTCCAACTGGTCGCGGACGAGGTGGGTCCGGCGGTCGGCAGTCATGCGCTGATGCTGCTCGCCGCCGAGGAGGGACGGATGCGGGTGCTCGGGCACCGCGGCTATGCGGACGAGCGGGTGGCCGGGTGGTTCGACGGGATGCCACTGAGCGAACGCACCCCCGGCACCCAGGCGTTGAGCACGGGAGTGCCCGCGTTCTTCGAGTCGCTGGAGCAGTTGGAGCGGCTGTATCCCGTGCGACGCGAGTCCCGTGACGGCTTCGCGGCCTGGGCCTTCCTGCCGCTGGTCGCGTCCGGGCGCCGGGTGGGGACGTGTGTGCTGGCGTACGCGGAGCCGCGCTCCTTCCCCGCCGAGGAGCGGGCGGTGCTGACCAGCCTCGGCGGGCTGATCGCCCAGGCGCTGGAACGGACGATGCTGTACGACGCCAAGCACCGGCTGGCGCACGGGCTCCAGGAGGCGCTGCTGCCGCACTCGCTGTCCCCGCCGCCCGGCATCGAGGCGGCCGCGCGCTATCTCCCGGCGACGCGGGGCATGGACATCGGCGGCGACTTCTACGACCTGGTGCCGACCCGGCCGCGGGCGTCCGCGGTGATCGGCGACGTCCAGGGGCACAACGTGACGGCGGCGGCCCTGATGGGCCAGATCCGCACCGGTGTCCGCGCGTACAGCACGGTGGGGCAGGCGCCGGGCGAGGTGATGGGCAGCATCAACCGGCTGCTGATCGACCTCGGTACCGAGTTGTTCGCCAGTTGCCTCTATCTCCGCCTCGACCCCGCGCACGGCCGGGCCGTCATGGCACGGGCCGGTCATCCGCCGCCGCTGCTCAGACGCCCGGACGGGCGGGTACGGGTGCTGGACCTGGCCGGGGGCCCCCTGCTCGGCATCGACTCGGAAGCGGCGTACCCGACGACGGAGGTGCCGATGGCGCCGGGCTCGGTGCTCGCCCTTTACACGGACGGACTGGTGGAGTCGCCCGGTGTGGACATCGAGGACGCGCTGATCGACCTGGGCGCGTTGTTCTCCGAGGCGGGCGACGGTCCGCTGGAGGAGCTGGCGGACGCACTGGTCCGGCACGGCACCGCGGGGCGGGACCGGGTGGACGACGTGGCGGTGCTGTTGCTCCGGGCGCGGAACGGGAGTTGAGCGTCCGGTGCGCGAAGGGTCCGGCCCTTCCGCCGAAGGGCCGGACCCGGTGCGTCAGTTGGCGGAGGTTCCGCCCTGCTGACGGTTGCGGTGGTGATGCTTGGCGCCCTGCTCCTGAGCGGCACCCGCACCCGCACCGGCCTGGTCGTCGGCGCCGCCGATCTGGTCGCCGCCCGCCTGGTCACCGGCACCGGCCTGGTCGCCCGC
>NZ_MUNH01000787.1:0-688 GCF_002154615.1 Streptomyces recifensis | reverse complement strand
TCCTGCTCGCCGGGCTCCTCGCGCTGCGCTACGGCCCCCGCTGGCCCGCCATGTCCGGCCGCTACGAGCGCGGCACGGACCGTCCCCGGCGCAGCCCCCGCCCGGTCGACCCCGAGCGTCCCGAGGAGATCTGGAAGGCCCTGGACCGGGGCGAGGACCCCACCGGCGCCTGAAGCCCCGCCCGAGTGTGGGCAAACAGACTCCCACCCCCGCGTCGAACGCGGGTGGGCGTACGGGAGAATGGACCCCGAGCGACCCGGCTCGGACAGTGACGGGCGGGCTCGGACCGTACGACCCGTACGGCATGAAACTCGACACGTACACAGCAACGAGGAGCAAGTCATGGCGGGCAGCAGCCACGGTCACACCCCGGCCGCCTGGACCGGTGTCATCATCGCCTTCATCGGTTTCTGCGTCTCGGGCGCCTTCATCGTGATGGCCCAGCCCGTCGGCTTCTGGGCCGGCATGGTCGTCGTGGCCCTCGGTGGCGTCGTGGGCTGGATCATGCGCTCCATGGGCCTCGGCATGCCGAAGGAGAACGCCGCGCCGGTCCGCCCTACCGCCGCGGCCACCCGTGAGCCGGTCGCCGCGGAGAGCTGAGCGAAGCACCCGTGAAGGGGCGCCCCGGGAGCCGTACGGACGGCTCGGGGCGCCCCTTCGCGCGTCCGTACCGGGGCCACGGCAGAAT
>NZ_MUNH01000786.1:510-852 GCF_002154615.1 Streptomyces recifensis | reverse complement strand
CTTCGCACGTGCGAAGATCGCCAGCGTGGTGTCGAAGATCTTCGCCGCCTTCGCCCGGCACCGCTCGAAGTCGAAGCCGTGCAGCTCGTCGGCCACCTGGATGACCCCGCCCGCGTTCACCACGTAGTCCGGCGCGTAGAGGATGCCCCGGTCCTGGAGGTCCTTCTCCACGCCGGGGTGGGCGAGCTGGTTGTTGGCCGCGCCGCACACCACGGACGCGGTGAGCACCGGCACCGTGTGGTCGTCCAGCGCCCCGCCGAGCGCGCAGGGGGCGTAGATGTCGAGCCCCTCCAGCCGGATCAGGGTCTCGGTGTCCGCGACCCGGCGCACGGCGGGGTGGGC
>NZ_MUNH01000786.1:0-489 GCF_002154615.1 Streptomyces recifensis | reverse complement strand
CAGCGAGGGGTCGCCCCACAGGTGCTGGGCGGAGGCGCGCATGCCCTGGTAGACGCCGAAGGCGGTGAGCACCGAGGAGTCGCCGGCGCCGCCCTGCTCGGGGGAGCGGCCGGTGGTCCAGCGGCACTCACGGGCCACCACGTCCATGTCGGCGACATAGGTGCCGACGTCGCAGGCGGTGACGTAGCGGCCGCCGAGCGAGGCGACCATGCGGCCGTAGGCGAGCAGCAGCTCCTCCGTGCGGTCCCGCGCGGGGTCACCGATGATCACGGCCTTGCCGCCGCCGTGGTCGAGCCCGGCCATGGCGTTCTTGTACGACATCCCGCGCGCGAGCTGGAGCGCGTCGGCCACGGCCGCCGCCTCGTTCGGGTACGGGTGGAAACGGGTGCCGCCGAGCGCGGGGCCCAGCGCGGTGGAGTGGATGGCGATGACGGCCTTCAGGCCGGTGGCGCGGTCCTGGCAGAGCACGACCTGCTCATGGCCGCCCTG
>NZ_MUNH01000785.1:0-720 GCF_002154615.1 Streptomyces recifensis | reverse complement strand
ACGAGGGCGGCCGGGGTCTGGTGCTCGTCGGGCAGCTCGCCGACTCCTGGGGGGTCGACCGCTCCCGGCTCACCAGCGGCAACGCGGTCTGGGCGACCCTGAGTGCCTGATCAGCCTTCGGCGGGGGTGAGTTCGGCCAGCAGCAGGGTCCGGTCGTCCGTGCCGTTCGTGCCCGACGGCGCGTGCAGCAGGTGCTCGCACAGGGCGGGCAGGTCGGCGCCCGGTCCGGGAGCGGCCGCGTCGAGGGAGTCGGCCAGGCGGAGTATCTGATGGTCGATGTCCGCGTCGCGGGACTCCACCAGGCCGTCGCTGTACAGCACCAGCAGCGCGGGCTCCGGGACGCTGAACACGGTCGCCTCGTAGTGGCCGGTGCCGAGCCCCAGGGGCAGGCCGGGCTCGGTCAGGGGGACCGGGACCGTCTTCCCGTCCGGGCCGCGCAGCAGCGGGGGCGGGTGGCCGGCGCTCACCACGGTGCAGATGCGCTCCCTCGGCGACCACTCGCCGTAGACACAGGTGGCGAACGAAGCGCCGGGCGTGTCACAGGCCAGCGCGTCCAGCCGCCGCACGAGATCCACCGCCGGTATGTCGAACCCGGCGAACGCCCGCACGGCCGTGCGGAGTTGCAGCATGGCGACGGCGGACTCCGGGCCGTGGCCCATCGCGTCGCCCACGATCAGGCTGACCCGCCCGTCCGGCCGCCGCAGCACGTCGTACCAGTCG
>NZ_MUNH01000784.1:0-633 GCF_002154615.1 Streptomyces recifensis | reverse complement strand
GGCGGGCGTCAGCAGGAACACCCGCGTCGCGACCCGCTCGATCGTGCCCCGCAGACCGAAGGTGAGCCCGGCCGCGAAGTCCACCACCCGCTTGGCGTCGGCGCCCTCCATCGCCGTGAGGTTCATGATCACCGGGACCCCGTCCCGGAAGAGTTCGCCGATGGCGCGGGCGTCCCGGAAGCTGTCCGGGGTGACCGTGCCGATGCGGCGGCCCTTGTCCTCGGCCGTGTCCGCGGCCACCTTCACCCGCGGGTCGGTGACCCAGGCGTCAGCGGGCTCCGTGCCCTCGGAGTAGTCGTCGTCGTAGTAACGCTCGTCATCGTTGTCGTCGACGAGGCCGAGCCACGCACTCGCCTTGCGTACCGATCCCATGGACGCCTCCTCTCACAGCGGTCTTGTCTGTTCTTCG
Source organism: Streptomyces recifensis (assembly GCF_002154615.1). NCBI lineage: Bacteria > Bacillati > Actinomycetota > Actinomycetes > Kitasatosporales > Streptomycetaceae > Streptomyces > Streptomyces recifensis. The sequence continues at coordinate 224 of NZ_MUNH01000784.1, read as the reverse complement.
CTTCCCTATGGTCATCCATGATGCGGACGGTGCGCCAAGTGGATAGACGCCGCGCGGGGGGTTTGTGACGGTACTGGTGCACGATCGATCCGTCGAGAGCCCTTGTGCCCCAAGGCCTGCGACTCATACGGCTGCTGACTGGGAGTGAAATATGATTTGTCGCGGCGGATGGGTGATGTGTGGTGTGTCCGGGTGACGGAAGGGGCCTCGGGGGCATCCGGGGC
>NZ_MUNH01000783.1:0-2688 GCF_002154615.1 Streptomyces recifensis | reverse complement strand
GCGTACCGGATCGTGCAGGAGGCGCTCAGCAACACCCTGCGGCACGCGCCGGGCGCGGACGCCAGGGTGGAGATCGGGTACGTGCTCGGCGGTCTGGGCCTGCGCGTGGTCAACGGGGCCCCGCCCGCGCCGGGTCTCATCAAGCCCTCCCCCGGCGCCGGTCACGGCATCACGGGCATGCGGGAGCGCGTCTCCATGCTCAACGGCGAGATGACGGCATCCCCGACGGCCGAGGGCGGTTACGAGGTGGCCGTGTTCCTGCCGGTCCCGGCGGCCGCCCCGATCGAGGGTGAGGCATGACGATCCGCGTGGTGATCGCCGACGACCAGATGATGGTCCGCGAGGGCTTCTCGGTCCTGCTGAACGCGATGCCGGACATCGAGGTGGTCGGCGAGGCGGTCAACGGCCGGGAGGCGGTCGGGCGGGTACGTGAACTCGCCCCGGACGTCGTGCTGATGGACATCCGCATGCCGGAGGTGAACGGCATCGAGGCGACGCGCGAGATCATCGCGGCGGACGCGACGGCGAAGGTGCTGGTACTCACCACCTTCGACCTGGACGAGTACGTGTACCAGGCCCTGCGGGCCGGGGCCTCCGGCTTCCTGCTGAAGGACGCCTCCGCGCGCCAACTCGCCGACGGCGTGCGGGTGGTGGCCTCCGGTGAGGCGCTGCTCGCGCCGACGGTCACCAAGCGGCTGATCCACGAGTTCTCCCGCCTGTCCGAGGCCCCCCGCCTGATGCCGGCCGCCCACGCGGCCTACGGCGAGCTGACCGAGCGGGAGACGGAGGTGCTGGTGCTGATCGCGCAGGGCCTGTCGAACGCCGAGATCGCCGAGCGGCTGGTGGTGGCCGACTCCACCATCAAGACCCATGTGAGCCGCATCCTGGTGAAGCTGGGCCTGCGGGACCGCACCCAGGCGGCCGTGTTCGCCTACGAGGCGCGGCTGGTCACACCGGGCTGAACCAGGGGGCTACCAGCGTCCGGGCTCGGTGCCCACCAGCGGCTTTGACGCGATGCCGTCCACGCCCACCGGCACATCGCCCTGGAGCATGACCCGGTGCATGATCCGGGGGTGGCCGACGTGGGCGGTGTCGCCGGGGGCGAGGTGGACGGTGGCCCGGTTGTCCCAGAAGGCGACGCTGCCGGGCTCCCAGCGGAAGCGGACGGTGTACTCCGGCCGCACCACCTGCTCCAGCAGCATCTCCAGCAGGGCCGCGCTCTCGGGGCGGGAGACCCCGGTGATCTGCTCCAGGTAGTAGCCGTTGACGAACAGCACCCGCTCCCCCGTCTCCGGGTGCACCCGGACCAGGGGGTGCTCGGAGGCGACCTGGTGGTCCAGGAGGTGGCGCAGGTACGCGTCGTCTCCGGGCCGGGGCTGGTAGCCGACCCCGAGCCGGTGCTCGGCCCGCAGCCCGTCCACGAAGGCGCGCACCGGCGCGGACAGCCCGGCGTAGGCGGCGGCCAGGTTGGCCCAGGTGGTGTCGCCGCCGTACGGGGGTACGGTCTCGGCGCGCAGGATGGTCGCGGCGGGCGGGTCGATCCGGGCTCCGTGGTCGCAGTGCCAGCCGCGCAGCAGGGTGTGCCGGCGCCGGCGCAGCCATTCCTCGTGCTCCATCCCGAACCGGCCGCCCAGCTCCAGCCGGTCGGCGGTCGTCTCCACCTCGGGGAACCCCTCCGGCGAGGCGCTCCCCCGCTTGCGCAGCACCACGGGCTCGCCGAAGCGGCGGGCGAAGGCCACGTGCCCGGCGTGGTCGAGCCGCTGGTCGCGGAAGAAGACGACCTTCCAGCGCAGCATCGTGTCCCTGATCAGCGCCACCAGGGAGTCGTCGAGCGGTGCGGCGAGGTCGACGCCGGTGATCTCGGCGCCGATGTGTCCGGCGACCGGTTTCACCGCCACGCCCTCGCCGCGCCGGGGCCGCTGCGCCGAACTGCTGTCCGTGGCCATGTCTGCGCTCCCGGGGGTCGTCGTACGGGCTCCCCTTGATCGTGTCAGCCGGACGGTGGTCTTGGCGAGGACGCCCCGGCCACCTCCCGTACGGGAGATCAGCCCTTCGCCGCCCGCAGCGCGGCCAGAGCCCGGTCGGCGTGGGTGTTCATGCGCAGTTCGCTGCGGACGATCTCCAGGATCGTGCGGTCCCGCCCGATGACGAAGGTGGCCCGCTTGGTGGGCGCGAGCGTGAAGCCCCGCTTGACGCCGAAGCGTTCCCGGATCGTGCCGTCGGTGTCCGAGAGCAGGGGCATGCCGAGGGTGTGCCGCCCGGCGAACTCCTGCTGCTTTTCGACGGTGTCGCCGCTGATCCCCACGGGCTGGGCCCCGGCGGCGGCGAACTCGCCCGCCAGGTCGCGGAAGTGGCACGCCTCGGCGGTGCAGCCGGGGGTGAGGGCGGCCGGGTAGAAGAACAGCACCACGGGACCATCGGCCAGCAGTTCCGTCAGCCGCCGCTCGGTGCCGGTCTCGTCCGGCAGCGTGAAGTCGTCGACGAGGTCGCCTACTTGGAGGCTCATGACTGTCCCTTCGCGGTACGGGCGACACCCCGGGCCCACAGCACCAGCGGCACCTGGAGGGGCAGCCGGGCGAGGGAGGCGGTGCGCTGCGGGGCGGGCCGGTGCCGCCAGTCGACGGCCATCTTCACGTTGGCCGGGAAGACCCCGACGAAGAAGGCGGCGGCCGCCTTCTTCGTCGGGGT
>NZ_MUNH01000782.1:0-1141 GCF_002154615.1 Streptomyces recifensis | reverse complement strand
CCGGCACGGCTCGGGACGAAGACCCCCCGCTCCGTTCGGTACCGGTCCCCACGAGGGGAGGGACCGGTGCCGGACGGGCGGTGGCGCGGCCGGTTCGGGCGCGGGTCTGTGGGGCAGGGACGTCGTGGGCGCGGGCCGTCGAGGGGTCCGGGTCGCCCGCGCGAGCAGGGGAGGACGCGTGAAGGTGTCCGTGGACCGCGAGGTCTGTTACGGCTCGGCCGAGTGCGCGTACCGCGCTCCCGAGGTCTTCGACTTCGTGGAGGGGTACGGCGTGGTCAGGCCCGGCCGGGAGGATTCCGGGGACGATCCGCTGGTGCGCGAGATCGTGGAGAGGTGTCCCTCGCAGGCCGTGCTGCTGGGGGAATGAGGCGGACGCGGTGCGGGCCCCCAGGCCGGTGGCCGGGGGGCGTTCCGTGTCGACGGTCGGGTACGCAAGTCGCCAGTGTGTCGAGACGTCCGCGGTACTGGATGCCTGCCGTGGGGCTCGGCGGTCTCAGCAGTCCAGGTGGGACGCGTACTGCTCGGTGCTCTCCTGCCGGTGCGTGGTCTCGGTGCGGTCCGGGGCGTTCACGCGGTGCGGGGCGAGGGCGCCCGCTTCGCGTCCGGCCAGTGAGCGGTGCCGGCAGTTGGGGGACTTCCCGTGGGCCTCGGCCCGGATGCGCTGCTTCATGGTGGGGGGCAGGGACCTGGCCTGTGGCCAGACCTGGTGGCTGACGGCCGCCGGTGCCTCCGGTGCGCCGTGCTCCGTGCTGCCGTGACTCGGGCTCTCGGTCTTGGCCGAGGCGACCGGGGCGGTCGCGGTGACGAGTCCGAGCGCCGTGCACAGCGCGAGGAAGGCGGTGACGATGGCGGTCCACAGCGTCATGACCTTGTTCCTGGCCATGGCCCCTCACTTTCAGGTTGGGCGATTTGCGTACTTTCCTCATGATGTGTATGTGGGCGGCGAAGTGGTGGACCGACGCCCGTGGCGCGTCGATGTTCAGATGAACACCACTCGGATGGGTGCAAGAAGGCGGAAAACCCCTGTAGCTGTCCCTAAACGGGAGGAACACAACCCTCTGTGCGGGTGTGATCACCCTCCGATCGCAACGGCTCCGGGCCGCCGGAAGGCGGGAGTTGGGGGCCCGGAGCCGTTGCGATC
>NZ_MUNH01000781.1:336-799 GCF_002154615.1 Streptomyces recifensis | reverse complement strand
GCGCCCGCGCGGGCGCGGCCCGCCCGGCGCAGCCGGCCGGTCTCGGCGGCCGTGTCGGTGCCGGCCAGCAGTTCGGCGAGGCGGCCGGTCAGGGTGGCCAGGGCGGCGGCCGTACCGGGGTCGGCGGAGTCGGCGGGGTCGGCGAGGTGGGGGAAGCCGTCGAAGTCGGGGGCCTGGAGGAGGTGCTGGACGGTGTCGGCCAGCAGGTCGCGCCAGCGGCGCGGCTCGACGGTGACCGACAGGTGCAGGGACACCTGGTCCTTTGCGGCCGCTGCGTGCGGGGTTCCACAGGGCAGGTACAGGACGTCACCCGCACGCAGCGTCGTCTCGATGGCCGGCCGGCCCAGGTCCTCGGGCCGGTGGGAGGCCTTCCCCGCGCGGCGGCCGGGCACAGGCTCCCAGATCCGCCAGTCCTTGGTGCCCTCGATCTGGATGACGTAGACGTCGACCGGGTCGTGGTGCG
>NZ_MUNH01000781.1:0-292 GCF_002154615.1 Streptomyces recifensis | reverse complement strand
CCCCGCGCTCGGAGACGGTGCGGGTGTAGGCCTTGCCGGGCACGCCGCGGCCGTCCTTGGCGATGCGCAGGTAGGCGGGCGAGACGGTCTGCATCGCCACGATGTCGTCGAGCTGCCGCACCGACACCAGATCCCGGGCCCGGCCGTCCAGGGCGCCCCTGCGCAGCAGCGGCTTGCGGTTGAAGTACTCCTGGAAGAAGACCTGCCGGTCTCCGACGAGGTCTTCGAAGCCTTGGGGGGTCGTGGATGTGTCCACGCTCTTCGCCTCCAGCGGACGGGGTGGGGCCAGGGG
>NZ_MUNH01000780.1:0-1176 GCF_002154615.1 Streptomyces recifensis | reverse complement strand
CCCTGCTTGTACTGCGCCGGCGACGTGCCGGACACCGGTTCCGGGTCCTGAGCGAGGGCGCCACCATGCGCTGGCGCTGTGAGCGCGGCCGCGGGGAGCACGGCAGCAAGCGGTATGTGAGCGCCGAGGATGCGGAGCGCCATGCGCGGGCGTTCGACCACGAGGACGCCGAGAGCCTCGGGAGACGGGCACCGTTGGCCGCACTCTTTACCCTTGCGCCTGTTGATGCCGTGCGGCTGACACGTGCCAGGAGGACAGATACGGCTCACGCTGACAGGACGCACGGGGTGAGGACTTCTTCCACTTTATGGCATTTCGCGCGACTCAGTAGAGCGGTCGTTCTCGCCCCGGACCGCATGGGCGGAGGCGTCCACAAGAGAGCTCTTGTTCGGCGTCCCCGATTCGCAAAAGCCGCCGCTGGCGCTTAGACCGGATGTATGACCAGCGACACTCCCAAGGCCCATCACCCCGGGGAGATCGTCCCCGAGTCGGGGATCTACGAGTGCGACTGTGCGCAGCACCACGCGTACAGCACCGACGTGAAAGGCCACCGGTTTCCGCCCCTTCCCGACGCGTGCACGGGTAGCGGCTGGACACTGAGAGCGGCCGCACATCCGGAGTCCTGACCGCGCGGGACGGAGGCGCTTCGCCGCGCCCACCGTGACCCGCTGGACCACAGCCCACGCGGACCCGCACTGGGCGAACCGCATCCAGCACCGTCGGCCGAACGCCACTCGGATCTCCTCCACCGAGCCCGGATCGGGGACGTCGGGCCAGGCCTGCGAATCCATCCGTGCAACCTCGACGAGCGCCGTGACCACCCGCTGACGTCAGGCGGGGGTGTCGGCCAACTCTGATCACTGAGGTCAGGCGCTCCGAGTTTCTGCACTAGGGTGCTCGCTGCGCCGAGCCCTGAGGAGATCATGAAAACCGCCGACGAGCCACCGAAACCGATCAGCACGCTGTTGAAGATCGCGAGTTTCCGGCGGTTCGTGTCGGCCAACCTCATCTCGGCCACGGGGTCCGCGATGGCCCCTCTCGCCCTGGCCTACGCTGTCATCGAGCAAGGCGGTGGAGCGGGCTCTCTCGGCGTGGTGCTTGCCACGAACACGGTCCCCACGATCGTGTTTCTGCTGGCGGGCGGCTTGTTCGCGGACCGCCTGTCCCGCAGCCGGC
>NZ_MUNH01000078.1:0-11422 GCF_002154615.1 Streptomyces recifensis | reverse complement strand
GCCCCGCACCGCCCCGGCGCCCCGGCGGCGGACGGGGATGCCGCCACCCCCCAGGGCGGCACCGCACCCCTGCACGGCCCGGCCGGCTCGCCCGCCCGGCCGCAGGCCAGGACCCCCGCCACCACTCGGACGGCGATCATCAACCGGGCCAAGCAGTGGGTCACCGCTCAGGTGCCGTACAGCATGACCACGTTCTGGTCGGACGGGTACCGCCAGGACTGCTCCGGTTATGTCTCCATGGCCTGGGGGCTGCTTTCCAACGAGTGGACGGGCAGCCTGGCCCAGTTCGCGGCGAAGATCACCAAGGAGGAACTCCAGCCCGGCGACATCCTGCTCTTCCACAACACCGCCGACCCGCAGGGCGGCTCGCACGTCGTGATCTTCGGCGGCTGGACCGACTACACCCACACCGCCTACACGGCGTACGAGCAGACGCCCCCGCACACCCGCCGCCAGAGCACGCCCTACCCCTACTGGAACAACACCACCAAGTACGTCCCCTATCGCTACAAGGGCGTGACCACGGGCGCGGCGGGGGCCGAGCCGACGGCCGCCCCGGTGCCCTTCCCCGGCACCCAGTACTTCGGTCCCGGCGCCAACAACAAGTACGTCACCCAGCTCGGCGAGATGCTGATCGCCCGGGGCGGCGGCCCGTACTACTCGAAGGGGCCGGGCCCGGTCTGGGGCGAGGCCGACCGGCGCGCCACCCAGGCGTTCCAGAAGGCCCAGGGCTGGACCGGCTCCGCCGCCGACGGGCTGCCCGGCCCGCGCACCTGGGAGCTGCTGGTCACGGGCGCGGGCAAGAACATCACGGCCGGCTCGGCCGGCCCCGGCGGCGTCCCGGCCTTCCCCGGCAAGCGGTACTTCACGGCGGGCGCGGACAACGTCCACGTCACCCGACTGGGGCGGCAACTGGTGAAGAAGGGGTTCGGCCGGTTCTACGCCACCGGACCCGGACCCCGCTGGAGCGAGTCGGACCGGCGTGCCGTCGAGGCCTTCCAGCGCGCCCAGGGCTGGCGCGGCGGAGCGGCGGACGGCTGGCCGGGCCCCGAGACCTGGCGCCGCCTGTTCGGCTGAGACGCCCGGTCACCTCCGGGCCCGCGTCCGCGCGCGGCCCGGCATCCCCTGTCATGACGCACCCGGCGCGGAGGCTGGAGGCACCCATGAACACGACCACATCCCACACGCACGAGCCCGAGCAACACCCGGACAGCCTGCCGGGCGGCGCGGGGCCGGCCGTCCGGCCGCCCCGGCTGATCCACAACGAGGCGACCACCGAGATCCCCGTCCATCTGCTCTTCCGCGACGAACCCGCCCCCGAGGCACGGCGCCCCGCCGTGGTGAACCGCCGCCAGGGCACCGGCGAACGCCCCCGGCCCGTCCGCCCCGCGCCGGTCCGCAGACGCCCCGAACTGCACCCCGATCCGGAACTCCGGGAGCGTCCGGCGCGGGTGCTGCCCGGCGCCGTCGGGGTGCTGGCCGGGCTCGGCGGGGCCGCCGGCTGCCTGGCCACCACCTGGTGGGCGGGGCTGCTGCCCGGGGAGGTCATCGGCCTGCACCCCGGCGCGGGTCTCGGCGCCGCGCAGTGGGCGGCGTACGCGGGCACGGGGGCGCTGGGCCTGTCCGGGTTCGGCGGACTGGCGCGCGGGCGCACCGGGCGGGCCTGGGTGCTGGGGCTGTTCGGCCGCTACCGGGGGACCGTACGGCGTACCGGGCTGCTGTGGATCAACCCGCTGCTGCGGCGGCGCCGGGCCGATGTGCGGCTGCGGCACTGGCGCAGCGGCGCGGTGCCCGCGGCCGACGCGGGCGGGGTGGCGCTGCGGGTGGTGGTGCTGGTGGTGTGGCGCGTGCGGGACACCGCGCGGGCGCTGCTCGGCATCGAGGAGCACGAGACCTACCTGCGCGAATGCGTGGAGTCGGCCCTCGCGCGGGTCCCTGTGGAGCTGCCCGGCGGGGCGCGCAGCGGGGCGGACGCGGCCGGGGACGCGCTGACCCGGCTGGTCGCGGCCGACGTGGCGCCGGTCGGGCTGGAGGTGTTCTCCGTGCAGCCGGTCCGGGTGGAGTACGCGCCCGAGATCGCCGCCGCCATGCAGCGGCGCCGGATCGCCGCGCTGGACGCCCAGCAGCGGGCCACCACCCTCAGCTCGGTGGTGGACTCGGTCGAGGACACGGTCACCCGGCTCACCACGCGCGGGCTGGTCGAGCTGGACGACTACGAGCGCAAGGCGCTGGTCCGGGACCTCACGGTGGCCTTCTGCTCGGGCCGCCGTGAACCGGCCTGAGGCATGCCGCCGAATGGTATGGACACGTTCAACTCCCGGCAATAATCTGGTACTTGGTCTGGACCTATCGCACCGTCATCGCACAGCCCGGCTCAGTGAACCTTCCCCCACGACGTTCCCCAGGAGCGGCAGCATGCGTACCAGGACCAGGTTGTCAGCGTTGTCCGCGGCCGTGCTCGGCATGGCCACCGCCGGCGCCTTCGTACTCTCCACCGGCGGCGCCAGCGGCCACGGCTACACCGACCTCCCCGTCAGCCGGCAGAAGCTCTGCCAGAACGGCTCCGTGGCGAACTGCGGCGACATCCAGTGGGAGCCGCAGAGCGTCGAAGGCCCCAAGGGCTTCCCCGGCGCGGGCCCCGGCGACGGCCAGCTCTGCAGCGGCGGCAACAGCCGCTTCGGCCAGCTCAACGCCCCGAACACCCCCGGCGGCGGCGCCTGGCCCACCACCCGGGTAACCGGCGGCCAGTCGTACACCTTCCGCTGGCAGTTCACCGCCATGCACGCCACCAGCGACTTCACCTACTACGTCACCAAGCAGGGCTGGAACCAGAACCACGCCCTGGCCCGGTCCGACCTCAACCTGACCCCGTTCCTCTCGGTCCCGTACAACGGCCAGCGCCCCCCGTCCACGCTCAGCCACAGCGGCACCCTGCCCCGGGGGCTGACCGGCCACCACGTCATCCTCGCGGTGTGGAACGTGGCCGACACCGGGAACGCCTTCTACGCCTGCTCGGACGTCACGTTCTGAGCTTCGTTTGAGGCCGGCGGCCCCGCCGCACGGGTACGTTCACGGCACGCCGGTCCATCGGAGCGGCGTGCCGACCCAGGGGGGCCTGATGGACGCACTGCTCTACCTCGTGCCCGGAGTGATCACGGCCGGGTGTGTCTTCGGCGCGGTCCAGGTGATCCGCCGCGCCCTGCGCACCAGCCGGATGTGGGCCCACGGCCTGACCGCCGAGGCGCGGTGTCTCAACACCTACACGAGGACCAGCGGCGGCAACGACACCGCCGTGCACAGCACGCTCCACCATGTGTACGAGTTCACCACCCGCGAGGGCGAGAGGTTCCGCTTCGACGAGGCCGGGGGCGACTCGACCGTGGTGGCGGGCGACCACCTGGTGGTGCGCTACCTGGCGGAGCGCCCGCAGTGGGCCACCGCGCTCCAGCCGGCCCGGGGGCGGCTGATCCTCGGCACCGCGGTGCTGCTCGCCATCCTGGCGGTGGTCGGCGTGGGCGCCGTGCTCTTCGCCGTCTCCGCCCGCTCGGCGGTCTGACACAAGAAACCGAGGGCGGACCGGTTTCCCGGTCCGCCCTCGGCAGATGTGCGCCGCCAGGGACTCGAACCCCGGACCCGCTGATTAAGAGTCAGCTGCTCTAACCAACTGAGCTAGCGGCGCATGACTCCCGCCTTCCGCTTTCGCGGCCGGCGACAGAGAAAATACTACCCGGTCCCCGAGGGTGCTCCGGACCACCTACAGCGCCAGCGAGAGCAGGACCGGGGCGGCGTGCCGGTTGAGGGCGTCCGCCGCCCGGCGCAGCCGGTGCGCGCGCTCCACCGGCAGCGACACGGCCAGGCAGCCGACGGACGCCCCGGCCGTGATCGGGACGGCCGCGCAGACCGTGCCGACCGCGTACTCCTGGAGGTCCAGCACCGGGACCGTGGGCGGCTGGGACTCCAGCCGGGACAGCAGCAGCTTGTCGCTGGTGATCGTCCGCGAGGTCAGGCGGGCCGTCCGGTGCCGGGACAGGTGGTCGCGCCGGGCGTCGTGGCCGAGCTGGGCCAGCAGGCTCTTGCCGACGGCGGTGGCGTGCGCGGAGGAGCGGAAGTCGACCCACTCGTTGACCGCGGGCGTGCTCGGGCCGGCCGCGTACTGGGTGACCCGCACCTCGCCGTCCTCGTAGCGGCTGAGGTAGACCGCCGCGCCGACCGAGTCGCGCAGCCGGTCGAGGGTGTGCTGGAGCTTCTCGCGCAGGGCGCCGTCATGGCCGTGGGCGGAGGTGAGACGGCGCAGGGTGTCGCCGGTGATCCAGGCGCCGTCGGCCGTCCGCTCGGCGTACCCCTCACGGCGCAGCATGCGCAGCAGGGCGGTCAGCCGGCCCGGGTCCAGACCGGTCTCGCGGGCCAGCCCGGCCGCGGCGGCCCCGGCGGGGTGCCGGGCCACGGACTCCAGGACGCGCAGGGCGGCCTGCGCCGAGTGGTGGGGGGCGGTCGGCTCGTGCATCAGCGCCACGGTTCTCCCTCCGCGCTCGCTTCCTGGGCCGCGCGATCCGGTCGGCGGATCGCTTCCACGGTACCGGGCAACGGACTGAAGTGGAGGCGGAGTTGACAGCCGCCTCCACGCCCGCTCGGCCGGCGCACCGGCCGCCCACGGAGAGGAGTTCAGTGGCCCGGTACGTAACCGCGCTTCTTGTCCACCACGTTGACCAGCGCTCTTCCGGCGACCCAGCGCTCGAACAAGTCCACGAACTGGGCGCCGAGTTCGTCCCGCCAGCCGACCGTGTCACCGCTCATGTGCGGCGAGACCAGCAGGCCGGGCAGGTCCCACAACGGGCTTTCGGGAGGCAGGGGTTCGGTGCTGAAGACGTCCAGCGCGGCGCCCGCGATCCAGCGTCTGCGCAGCGCCTCGGCGAGGGCGGTCTCGTCCACCAGCTCACCCCGGCCGACGTTGACGAAGACGGCCGAGGGCTGCATCACGCCGAAGCGGTGCGCGTCGAACATGCCGCGCGTCCGGTCGGTGAGCGGAGCGGCCGCGATCACCCAGTCCGCACGGGCGATCAGCCGGTCCAGGTCGGCCGGTCCGTGCACACCGGTGCGCGGTACCCGGCCCACCAGCGCCGGCGTGACTCCGAGCGCCTTCAGGGTGTTGGCGACGGCCCGGCCGATCGGCCCGGAGCCGACCACACAGGCGCGGGTGCCCGCCACCCGGCGCGTCTCGCGGTGCCGCCAGACGCGGTCCCGCTGGAGCTCCAGCGTGCGCGGGAGGTCCTTGGCCGCCGCGAGCACGAGGGCGGCCACGTACTCGGCCATCGGCTGGTCGAAGATGCCGCGCGCGTTGGTCACCACCGTCCCGGAGGCGGCCAGTTCGGGGCAGAGCAGATGGTCCACGCCGGCGCTCGCCGTGTGCACCCAGGCCGGGCGCGGCCCCTCGCCGGGCCAGGCGTCGCGCACCGCCCGCGACCGGAAGTCCCACACCAGCAGGACGTCCGCCTCCGGCAGCAGGGCGGCCAGCCCCGCGTCGTCGGTGTGCAGCACGCGGGCCCGCCCGGTGAGCCGGCCGAGTCTCGGCGGCGGATCGGCGCCCAGCACCAGCAGGGTGGGGAGGGTCATCGGCCTGCCACCTCCCGTCTGCCGCGCGGTCGCCCCACGCTGGCACGGGGGCCCGCCGCCGTCAACGGGCCGCGCCCCGAGGGGGCGATCCCGCCCGCGCTGGGTACCCGAACCGGGAGCGGGGACGCCCGTACCGCCGTGCGGGCCACACGGGGCGCCCTCGCGGGAAGCGGGGGAAGACGCAGGGGAGATCCCTGAACAGACCGTGGACGAAGACAGAAAGGCCGACATGACAGCGATCGGATTCCTCTGCCCGGGCCATCGCGGCGAGGACGACTACCCGCGCATCGAGCAACTGCTCGCCGGCGCGGTCCGGCTGGACCTGGTGCACACCGGCACCGGCGAGGACGCCCACGCGGTGGACCCGCTGCACGGCGCGGACTTCGCCGGACGGCTCACGGCGGCCATGGAGGGGCTGCGGCTGACCGGGGCCGAGGCCGTGGTGTGGACGAGCCCGGCGGGCGGCTTCGCGCACGGCTGGAAGGGCGCGCACACCGAGGCGACGGAACTGGCCCGGCAGGCCGGACTCCCCGCCTCCTCCACCTCACTGGGCTTCGTGCACGCCGCCCAGGCGCTCGGCGTCCGCAAGGTCGCCGTCGCCCACGCCCACCCGCCGAAGACGGCCGCGCTGTTCCGGGCGTTCCTGGCCGACGGCGGCCTGGAGGTGACCGGCGCCGACGAGGTCGACGCCCTCACCGCCGAGCGCGCCGCCGAGGGCGACGAGGCCGAACTGCTGGCCCTGGCACGGGCCGCCGACACCCCGGACGCCGAGGCGGTGCTGCTGCCCGACACCTCGCTGCGCACCGCCGCCCACCTGTCGGCGCTGGAGGCCGCGCTCGGCAAGCCGGTGCTCACCGCGTCCCAGGTCTCGGTGTGGGAGGGGCTGCGGCTGGCCGACCGCCGGCTGCACACCGACACCCTCGGCGCCCTCTTCACCCGCGAGCCCGTCGCCCAGCTCTGACGACCGGCTCCGAGCAGGCGCCCTCCGGTCCGGCCGGGGAATAAGCGGGGACTGCCTCCTGTTACGGCACGGCAGGACAGAGCACGCCGTAAACAGGAGGCATCCACCGTGCCGGCAGACGAGATCCGGGGTGCCGTGCACGGCACCGCCCCCGTCCCCCTCTCCGTACTCGACCTGGTCACCGTGGGAGCGGGGAGCACCGCGAGCGACGCGCTGCGCACCAGCGTGGAGCTGGCCCGCTTCACCGAGGCCCGGGGCTTTAACCGGTACTGGGTCGCCGAGCACCACTCGATGCCGGGCGTCGCCTCCTCCTCGCCCGCCGTGATCCTGGCGAACCTCGCCGCCCACACCGACCGCATCCGGCTCGGCTCGGGCGGCGTCATGCTGCCCAACCACGCCCCGCTGGTCATCGCCGAGCAGTTCGGCACCCTGGAGGCCATGGCACCGGGCCGGATCGACCTGGGCCTCGGCCGGGCGCCGGGCACCGACGGGGCGACGGCGGCCGCGCTGCGCCGCTCCGACACCCTGAACGAGGGCGCGGACGACTTCCCGCAGCAGCTCGCCGAGCTGACCAGGTTCCTGGACGACGACTTCCCCGACGGCCACCCCTATGCCCGTATCCACGCCATCCCCGGCCCGGTGCAGGGCAGCACCCCCGGCGGCGTGCAGTCGGCGCACCGGCCGGTGATCTGGCTGCTCGGCTCCTCCGGCTTCAGCGCCCAACTGGCCGGAATGCTGGGCCTGCCCTTCGCCTTCGCGCACCACTTCTCCGCGCAGAACACCATCCCGGCGCTCGACCTGTACCGGGAGACGTTCCGCCCCTCCGAGGTGCTGTCCGAGCCCTACGCCCTCATCGGTGTCTCCGCGCTCGCCACCGACGACGAGGCCGAGGCGGCCCGCCAGGTCCGCGCGACCGCGCTGAACATGCTCCGCCTGCGCATGGGCCGTCCCGGTCTCTTCCCCGACCCCGAGGACGCGGCCCGGCACGAGTTCAGCCCGATGGAGGAGGAGTTCGCGGCCTCCTTCACCCGCAACATCGTGCACGGCACCGCCGACGAGGTCCGCGCGGGCCTGGACGACCTGCAGAAGCGCACCGGCGCCGACGAGCTGATGCTCACCAGCCACGCCCACCGCGGCGAGCTGCGGCTGCGCTCCTACGAGCTGATCGCCGACGCCTACGGCCTGCCCGCCGCGTAGCTCCGCACCCCGAGGGGTGTCTCGTGAATCAGGCCGGGCTCGCGGCGCCTGGCAGCGCGCCTCGCGGCGTTGTCGTCGGTCTGCCCCGAGCTCTCGGCTTCGCCCGAGCAGGGGGGACCCCCACCGCTACGCATCGACTCCCTCCTCCGCCGTGCGACGCACGGCACCAGACGCCGCTCCCTGACCCGGCCTGACCGACGAGACACCCCCCAGCAGCTCCGTGATGCGGTCCGGCGGCACCGGGCGGGAGTAGAGCCAGCCCTGCCCGGTGTCGCAGCCGATCCGGCGCAGCCGGGTGGCTTGCGCGGAGGTCTCCACGCACTCGGCGGTGACGGTCAGCCCGAGCCGGTGGGCGAGCTGGATCATCGCCTCCACGATCACCTCGTCCGCCGGATTGGCGGTGGTCCCCGCCCCGGCCGGGCCGGGGTCGCCGCCCTCGTACTGGAAGCCGCGTACGAAGGACCCGTCCAGCTTCAGCACCGAGACCGGGAGCCTGCTGAGGTAGGCCAGGTTCGAGTAGCCGGTGCCGAAGTCGTCGATGGCGATGCGCACGCCCATGTCGCTGAGGGCCTGGAGCGCCTGGATCGGGCGGCCCCCGGAGCCCATCACGGCCGACTCGGTCAGCTCCAGCTGGAGCAGATGCGGGGCGAGCCCGGTCTCGGTGAGCGTGCTCGCCACGTCCGCGACCAGGTCGGAGTCCCAGACCTGGCGCACGGCCACGTTCACGCTGACGAAGATGGGCGGCTCGTCCGGATGGGCGAGCTGCCACTCCCGGGCCTGGCGGCAGGCGGTGACCAGCGCCCAGCGGCCGAGCTGCACGATCGAGCCGTCCTCCTCGGCCAGCTGGATGAACCGATTCGGCGTCAGCGTCCCGAACTGCGGATGGTGCCAGCGCACCAGCGCCTCCACCCCGCTCAGCCGCCCGTCCTCCATGCCGACCAGCGGCTGGTACTCCAGCGCGAACTCCCCGCGTTCGATGGCCGGGCGGAGCGTGGAGGAGAGGGCCTGCCGGGTGACGCGGTGCGCGTTGCGCTCGGGGTCGAACAGGGTCCAGCGGGCCTTGCCGTCGGCCTTCGCCCAGTACAGCGTGGTGTCGGCGGCCTGCATCAGTCCGGTCGCCGTCGTCCCGGCGGTGTGCCGCTCGACCACCCCGATGGACGCGGTCAGCGACAGCCGCCGCCCGGCGAGGTCGAACGGTTCCTCCAGCGCCCGCAGCGCCGAGGCGGCGAGGTCGGAGAGCTGCTCGGTGCCGGTGGAGTCCTCCACGAGCAGCGCGAACTCGTCCCCGCCGAGGCGGGCCACCAGCGGGGCACCGGCCCGCGCGCCCTCGGTCTCCTCGGCCACATGGGTCAGCCGCTTGGCCACGGCCTCCAGCAGCCGGTCGCCGACGCGGTGTCCGAGGGTGTCGTTGACCGCCTTGAACCCGTCCAGGTCGAGACAGCACAGGCCGATCCGCCCGGTTCCGGTGCCGTCCTCCGGCTCCGCCTCCAGCGCGGCCGACAGCCGCTCGAAGAACAGGGTGCGGTTGGGCAGCCGGGTCACCGGGTCGTGCATCCGCAAGTGCCGCAGCCGTGCCTGGAGTTCACGGCGGGCGCTGATGTCGGAGACGGACAGTAGGGCGCCCGGCGTGCCCTCGGTCAGCGGAGTGACGGTGATCCGCACCCAGACGGGGTCCCCGTCCGGCTGTTTGAGGCGCCGGGTGCAGCGGAGCCGGTCCTGGCGGCCGGCGAGCACCTCGCGGTAGGCGTGCCGGGTGCGCGGGTCGGGGGCCAGGTCCACCAGGTCGGCGGCCGGGCGGCCGGCCAGTGCCTCGGCGGTCGTGCCCAGCAGCGCTCCCAGCGCGGTGTTGGCGTGCGCGACCAGTCCGTCGGGGGTCACCACGGCCATGGGGAGCGGGGCCGTGGTGAAGACCTGGTGGTAGGTCATGTGGTCACCGTCGGTCACGGCTGACCGGTCGAGGTCTGCCGCGGGCGTCGGCCCTTCGGACGTTCCGCTCACCGCTCGCTCCCGCAGTGCACTCGATCCCTGTCCGTGCCGGAAAGTGTGCCGATCATAGAGGCTGGTCCCGGCCCCTTCCAGCCGGTCTTCAGTCTCCCCGACCGACCCGCCCTCCTGACAGATCGTTTCTGCCCGGACCTGGACGGGTTCTTGAGGCCCACGACCACTTGTGACGTTCCGTGAGTGGTTCGGGGTGTCGGCCGCCGGGTGGCCGCCCAGGTGGCCGCCGGGGCGCAAACGGACGTACTCACCCTTCCGGTTCAGGTAAACAGGGCATAGCGCAACATAAGCACACAGTCTGGGTCGTGGTGTCCCGAACCGCGACCGGAGGTCCCAGACGTGCCCAAGCTGCGCAGCGCCGCCGCCGTGGCCACCACGATGTCGGCGCTCGCCGCGACCTCGATCCTCACCGGCCCCTCGGTGGCCGAACCCTTCTCGCCCGAGCCCTGCGCGCTGCACCGCACCGACGCCCACCACTCCGAGGGCCTGGACACCTGGAACTCCGCCTACCCGCGCCCGCGGGGCACGCTCGACGCGGCCCTGGTCTTCCTGTCCTTCCCGGACGCCGCCCCGCGCACCACCCCCGACGAGCTGACTGCCGACCACTTCCCCGCCACCAGCCGCTACTTCGAGCAGTCCTCCTACGGCCGCTTCACCCTGCGCCCGCACCCGGTGGGCCGCTGGCTGAAGATGCCGCGCCCGTCCACCGCGTACCGCATACGGCGGGACTGGGCGCCCGCGGACCGCTCCGCCTATCTGCGGGACGCCTTCGCCGTGGCCGACAAGGCACTGGACTTCTCCCGCTACGACGTCGTCTACCTGGTGGCCGACCCGGACGCGCCCGGCGTCGACTCCGACGCCACCAAGGTCGTCAACCTCGACTCGCCCGTCCGGCTCGACGGCACCGACGTACGCCGGGTCGTCACGGTCTTCGAGCAGCACCCGCCCGACCGGCTGGTGCTCGCGCACGAGACCGGGCACGTCTTCGACCTCCCCGACCTCTACCACCGCCCGACCGACTCCAAGGACGACTGGGACACCCACGTCGGCGACTGGGACCTGATGGGCAGCCAGTTCGGCGCGGCCCCGGACCTCTTCGGCTGGCACAAGTGGAAGCTGGGCTGGCTGGACCCGCGCCAGGTGGCCTGCGTCCGGGGCGCGGGCCCGACCCGGCTCACGCTGGAGCCGCTCGCGGCCGGGCCCGGTGTCCCCGTGCGGGGGACGTCCGGCACCCCGGCCTTCGGCCTCGGCAACGGCACCAAGCTCGCCGTGGTGCGCACCGGCGCGGACACCGCCCTCGCCTTCGAGGCGCGCGGCCCGGTGGGCAACGACCGTACGGCGTGCAAGCAGGGCGTCCTCGTCTACCGGGTGCGCGCCGGCGTCGAGTCCGGGGACGGCCCGGTCGACGTGGTGGACGCCCACCCGCACACCGAGGCGTGCTGGGAGAACTCCGTCTATCCGCCGCTGGCCGACGCGCCGGTGTCGCTGGGGGAGAGCTTCACCGTGCCGGGGGACGGGGTGAAGGTGGAGGTCGAGGAGCGCACCCCGGCCGGGGCGTGGACGGTACGGATCACGCCGGGGGAGGGCGCCTGAGCCGGGGCACGCGAAAGGCCCCCGCTCGCGCGAGGGCCTTCGTTGTCTGTGCGCCGCCAGGGA
>NZ_MUNH01000008.1:0-1350 GCF_002154615.1 Streptomyces recifensis | reverse complement strand
GCGGTTTCCCCCGGGGCGGGGAAACCGCGGTCCCGGCCACCGGCCCCGACCGGAGCGTCCCCCTCTACCCGGCGGCCCGTGACGGCCGGACCCGTGTCGGGCCCGCTACCCGGCTCACCGCGCTCCCGGTCGGCGTCCCGGCCGCCCCCGCACTGCCTTCCACCCTCGAACTCCAGCGGGCGCTGCGGCCCTTGCAGGCGTACCACAGCGCGGCACCTCCGCTCCGCCGCGAGCTGGACGAGACCGCCACCGCCGAACTCAGTGCCAACGCAGGGGGGTTGATCCTCCCCGTGTACCGCGAGGTACGGCGCGGAGACGCCCGGCTGCAACTGGTGCTGGACGCCGCGCCCTCGATGCGGGTCTGGGACCGACTCTTCGCCGAGCTGGAAGAGGTCTTCGCACAGTTGGGCGCCTTCGGAGACATCCGGATCGCCCATCTGCACACCGGTCCCGACGGCGAGGCCACGGTCAGCGCCAGCGCCGATCCGCGCGGGGCCCCGCAGCACACCGTGGACCGGCTCAGCGACCCCACCGGGCGCCGGATCACCCTGCTGGTCAGCGACTGCGCCGGCCCGCTGTGGCGGTCCGGGAGCGCGCACCGGCTGCTGCACCGGCTGGCCCGGCTCGCCCCCGTCGCCGTGCTCCAGCCGCTCCCGCAGCGCCTGTGGAGCCGTACCCGGCTGCCGGTCACGTACGGCCGACTCACCCGTGGCGACACCCCCGGCGGCACCGCGCTGCGCGTCCGCACCCCCGACGGCGCGCCCGTCGTACCGCCGCCCGGCGTGCTGCCCGTGCCGGTGCTGCCGCCCGAACCCGTGGCGCTCGGGGCGTGGGCGCGGCTGCTCGCCGGGGCCGGTGCCGGGCCGGTGTCCGGCGCGGTCGGCTGGGTGCGCGCGGACCAGCCGCCCGCACCACAGACGCGCGGCGGACGCACGCCGACGCCGGTGGAGCGGGTCAGCCGGTTCCGCTCAGCCGCCTCGCCGGCCGCCGGCCGCCTCGCCGTCTACCTCGCCGCCGCCCCGCTCTGTCTGCCGGTGATGCGGCTGGTGCAGCGCACCATGCTGCCCGGCTCGGGCCCCGCCGAACTGGCCGAGGTGCTGCTCGGCGGCCTCGTCCGGCGGGCGGGGGAGGACCACGGGCCGGACGCCGGGCAGTGGTACGAGATGGAGCCGGAGGTGCGGGAGGCGCTGCTGTCCACGCTCGGCCGGGACGAGGCCCTGCTCGTCCTCAAGCACTGCTCCGAGTACATCGAGCAGCGCTTCGGCAAGGGCGGCGCCAACTTCCCGGCCCTCGCCCTCGCCCAGCTCGGCGGTACCGGCCACCCGGCGCGCGGGGAGGAGGGCGGCACGG
>NZ_MUNH01000779.1:0-580 GCF_002154615.1 Streptomyces recifensis | reverse complement strand
CCGCCCAGCAGGGCACCGGAACCCACGGCGTGCTCCGCTGGAAGCGTGTCGCTTCTCCCCGTACCCGTGCGCCGGTTCGCCGCCTGGTGTGCCGTACTGCTGCTGGCCGCGGCGCTGGGCTGGGTGGGCATCCGCCTGTGCGGAGAGCTGCGCACCGCGGTCACCCCCGTACTGCTCGCCCTCCTCGGTACGGCCCTGCTGGGCCCCCTGTACCGCTGGCTGCTCAGGATGAAGCTGAACGCCAGCCTCGCCGCCGCCCTGACCTGCGTCGCCGTCGTGGCGGTCGTCGGCGGAGCGGTCTACATCGTGGTCGCCGCCCTCGTCGACACCGGCGACGAGATCGTGGCGTCCCTCCGCGAGGCGGCCAAGGCCGTCGCCCGGCACTTCGGCGCCGCCGGCACCGGCCTGGACGACCTGGCGGGCAACGCCCGCGAACTGCTGGGCAAGTTCGGCGGCACCGCCGTCTCCAACGTCATCAGCGGCGTCAGCGTGGTCGGCGAGTCCGTCGCCATCGCCGTACTCGCCCTGCTGCTGGTCTTCTTCTTCCTGCGCGACTCGCACCGCGCCCTGCGCTCCCTGC
>NZ_MUNH01000778.1:0-2657 GCF_002154615.1 Streptomyces recifensis | reverse complement strand
CGGCGCCCCGGTCGGGGCCGCCGCGTTCGGTCAGGTGGGTGAGAACGGGCGCGATGATGTAGGAGGCGCCGGGGCGGGTGCCGTGGGCGCGCAGCCAGATCACGGCGTGGCCGAGGGCGGTGTCGAGGGCGTCGCGGGGCAGGGCCGTCGTCTTCAGCAGGTGGTGCAGGAGGAAGGTGGCCTCGGGGGTGCGGCCGAAGCGTCTGAGCCAGCCGAGGGTGAGGCGGAGGATGGCGCCGTCGGGTTCGGGGGCCTCGCGGACCCTGCTGAGCAGGGGGGCGAGGGTGAAGGTGTCGGTGACGGCGAGCTGGTCGTGGCGGTGGCCGAGCCATTTCTTCGCGGTGCGGACGAGCGCGGTCTCGGTGTCGGGTTCCAGCGGGGGGAATTTCAGGGCGCCGTCGAGGGCGTAGCGCCATTCCTCGGTGTCGGGTCCGCGGTGCTGGCCGCGGTAGCAGGCGATGACGTGGCGGGCGGCGCGCTCGGCCTGTGCGGGGGTGAGTTCACCGGCGCGGGGGGCGATGCTGTGCAGGGGTTTGAGCAGGTGGGCGAGGTCGTCGGTGTCCTCGGGGACCTCCTGGGCGTCGTACCAGGCGAGGGTGTGCTCGAAGGACTGCTGGGCGACGGTCGCGGCGTCGCGGGTGGCGGTGGCGACGTCCTGGCACATGAGCAGGACGCGCAGCACACGGCCGGCGGTGTCGGCGGTGTGGTGGGTCTCGAGCCAGTCCAGGACGCGTTCGACGGCCTCGGCGAGGTGGTCGGGGCGGTCCTGGGCGCGGGCGCGGCCCATGAGCGAGGGCAGTACGTAGGCTGCTTCGGGCCCCTCCCCGTGGAGGTCGAGCCAGGTCAGGGCGGCGGTGTGGAGCAGTTCCTCGGTGTCGGGGGACTGCTCCTCGCGTTTGAGGAGGTGCTGGAGCAGGTAGCGGTCGCTGGGTTCGGGGGGCTGGGGGCGCTGGAGGCGGCGCAGGGCCATGGTGGTGGCGCGGTCGAGCTGCTGTTCCGTCAGTTCGGGGGCGCGGCCGAGGAGGTAGACGAGGACCTGGGTGTCGGCGGAGCCGGCGCCGTGCCGGTCGAGCCAGGTCAGGGCGTGGTCGAAGATGCGGTCGGCGACCGTGTCGGCGGTCAGTTCGGCGGTGGCGTTGGCCGGTACGCGCAGGGCGAGGCGCAGGACGTAGTCGGCGGTGGTGTGGGCGGCGTAGCGGTCGAGCCAGGTCAGGGTGTGGGCGAGGGTCTGGCCGGGGGCGACGGGGATGCCGGTGCGGGCGTGGTTGAGGAGCCGGGCGAGGACGAAGGAGGCGCCTTTGCGGGTGCCGTGGTCCTGGAGCCAGGTGTGGGCGTGGTGGGTGGCCTCGGTGACCTGGCGGGCGGGGATGCCGGGGCGGTCCAGGAGGATGGTCAGGAGGCGTCCGGCGACGGACTTTCGGGCGTGTCCGCCGAGCCAGCGGATGGCGAGCTTGGCGAGGTGTTCGGCCTTGCTGGCGGGCAGGCTCGCGTGGCTCAGGGCGGCGACGTAGAGGGATACGGCACGTTCGCGGGTGGTGTGGCGGCGCAGCCAGTCGTGGAGGGACTCGGTGAGGACGGGCCAGCCCTCGGTGCCGGCGCCGGTGGTGTGGGTGAGGACGGTGAGGAGTTCGCCGGTGCCGAGGTCGTCGCGCAGGCGGTGAGCGAGGGCGATGGCGGTGCGCCGGGCGGCGGCCAGGACGGTGGGGCTGTGGCCGTCGTGCTGAAGGAGGGCGCGCAGGGCGTCGCGGGCCTCGGGGGTGTCGCCGTGGGTGGCGAGCCAGGTGAGGGTGAGCCGGTCGAGGTCGGCGCGGCGGTCCTCGGGGAACTCGGGGACGCGGGCGAGGACGTTGACGAGGGCGAGGGCGGCCGGTGCGGTGGTGATGTGGCGGTCGAGCCAGGCGAGGGCGCAGTCGAGGAGGTTCTCGGGGGGCCGGCGGGTGTTGCGGACGGCGTCGGTGAGGAAGGTGCGGACGAGGGCGGGGTCGCCGGCGCGGTCCATCCAGGGGGTGACGACGGTGTCCCAGGTGTCGATGACGCCGTGGCGCCAGGGGATGTCGGAGACCATGGCGGTCAGGGCGCGCATGCCGTCCTGGGGGTCGGTGACGAGCATGTCGACCAGGGCGGGTGCGCGGTCGGCGGTCCAGGTGGCGCAGGCGCGCACGAGTTCGCGCTGCCGGCCGGGTTCGAGCTCCTTGGCCCAGCGGCCGATGTGTTCGACGGCGCGGCGGAAGGAGGGGAGGTCGCCGAGGAAGACGTCGAGGAGCTGGGTCAGTGAGGCGGCGTGCAGGGCGACGGCGCTGGGCAGGCAGGTCTGCTGGAGGAACGCCTCCGCGACGATGTCGTGCATGAGTTCCACCGAGTCCGGCAGGTCGGTGGTGGGGAGCAGCCAGCCGAGGGCGACGAGCCGGTTGACGACGCTCTGGCCGTCGTCGGTGTCGGTTCCGGTGCGGGTGAGGCAGCGGTCGACGGCGGTCTCGACGGCGTCGCGGGGCTGGGTGCAGGCGAGGGCGGCGACGGTGACGGCGAGGAGCAGGGCGCGTTCTTCCCTGCGGTCGCCGTCGGCGGCGGTGAGTCCTTCTCCGGTGCGTCGGTGCAGCCAGCGCAGCAGTGTCTCGGAGCGGGCGGCGGTGGGTGCGAGGCGGCGGCCGCCGGGGGCG
>NZ_MUNH01000777.1:0-791 GCF_002154615.1 Streptomyces recifensis | reverse complement strand
CCTACTCGGCCTGGGCCGAGGGCAACCACGGCGGCGAGTCCGAGACGATCATCGGTGAGTGGGTGCGGGCCCGGGGGGCCCGCGACCAGGTCGTCATCGCCACGAAGGTCAGTCAGCATCCCGAGTTCCAGGGGCTGGGGGCCACGAACATCAAGGCCGCCGCCGACGCTTCCCTGCGGCGTCTCGGTACCGACCACATCGATCTCTACTACACCCACTTCGATCAGCCCGAGGTGCCCGTCGAGGAGATCATCGGGGCGCTGGACGAGCTGGTGCGGGCGGGGAAGGTGCGGTACATCGGGGCGTCCAACATCAGCGCGGAGCGGCTGAAGGAGTCGCTGGAGTTCTCCGACCGGGCGGGGCTGGCTCGGTATGTCGCGCTCCAGCCGCACTACAACCTGGTCTCGCGCGACACCTACGAGGGGCCGCTGCAGGACGTCGCCGCGCGTGAGGGGCTTTCGGCCGTGCCGTACTACGCGCTCGCCTCCGGGTTCCTGACCGGGAAGTACCGGCCGGGGGCGACGGTGGAGAGCGCCCGGGCGGGTTCCGCGGCCAAGTATCTGGATTCCGAGCGGGGGCGGAGGGTGCTGGCCGCGCTGGACGAGGTGGCCTCGGCTCACGACACCGCCGTGGCCACGGTCGCGCTGGCGTGGCTCGCCGCTCAGCCGACCGTCGCCGCACCCATCGCCTCCGCTCGTACGGTGGATCAGCTTCCGGCGTTGGTGGAGGTGGCCGAGCTCCGGCTGACGCCGGCGGAGCTGGAGTTGCTGACGGAGGCGTCCGCCTGAGGG
>NZ_MUNH01000776.1:0-6435 GCF_002154615.1 Streptomyces recifensis | reverse complement strand
CTGTTGATGGCGTGACCGGCGGCCTTGACGGCGATGCAGGAGCGCCAGGCGGCCTCCAGCCCGTCGTCGTCGGCGCCCGCGCGGAGCAGCGCGCGCAGGTCGGACTCCTTGGTGGCGAACAGGCAGTTGCGCAACTGCCCGTCGGCGGTGAGCCGTACCCGGTCGCAGTTGCCGCAGAACGGGCGGGTGACGCTGGCGATGACACCCACGCAGGAGTCCGTACCGTCGATCCGCCACTCCTCGGCCGGGGCGTTGTCCTCGCGCGGCACGGGGGTGAGGGTGAAGCGCTCGCGGATCCGGTCCAGGATCTCGGCGGCGGTGACCATCTTCTCCCGCTCCCAGGCACCCTGGGCGTCCAGGGGCATCGACTCGATGAACCGCATCCGGTAGCCGTTCTCCACGGCGAACGCGGTGAGGTCCGCGATCTCGTCGTCGTTCACCCCGCGTACCGGCACCGCGTTGACCTTGACCGGGTCGAGGCCGGCGGCACGGGCCGCGCGCAGCCCCTCCAGCACGTCGGCCAGCCGGTCGCGCCGGGTGATGGCGGCGAACCGTTCCGGGCGCAGGGTGTCCAGGCTGACGTTGACCCGGCCGAGCCCGGCCTCGCGCAGCGCGACGGCGGTACGGGCGAGCCCGATGCCGTTGGTCGTGAGGGACAGCTCGGGTGGCTTCGGAAGCGCGGCCAGCCGGGCGATCAGACCGGGCAGGCCCCGGCGCACCAGGGGTTCCCCGCCGGTCAGCCGGACCTCGGTGATGCCGAGCCGGCCGGTGGCGATGCCGACCAGGCGGACGATCTCGTCGTCGCTCAGCAACTCGTCCTTGGGCAGCCAGGCCAGCCCCTCGGCGGGCATGCAGTAGGTGCAGCGCAGATTGCAGCGGTCGGTCAGGGACAGCCGGAGGTCGGTGTGGACGCGGCCGAACCGGTCCACCAGCGGCTTCGGGGCGGCGGTGTCACTGTGCTGGTCGGTGAGCGGTCGGGACACGGGCCTGCCTTCTTCCTGTGCTGCCGGTCGGCGGTCGTACGGTGTGCGGTCCGCCCGTACCGGGCGGTGGTGGCGTGCTCGGGGCGGACGTGCGGTGCGCACCGGCCGTCCGGCGCCGGGGACGCCGCCCGGCTCCACCAGGCGGGTCCGCGGCGCGACGGGTCCGCGACGCCGGCGCGGCCGGGACGCACTCCGATGATCATCACGGTCGGCGGCCCGGCCCCGGGACATCGCCACGCCGTCGGCCGCCGCCCCCCGGCCCGCGCGCTCGGCGCGGGCTCGGGTCAGCCGGCGCAGGGCGCGGCACGTCATGGCGCGTCGGGTGTTCACGGCGCTACGCGGTGGACCGGTGCGTGGGCGGCGACGGGGATGTGCTGGACGCCGATCCGCTTGCGGAACACCCAGTAGGTCCAGCCCTGGTAGAGCAGGACCAGCGGGGTGGCGAACCCGGCGACCCAGGTGATGATCCCCAGGGTGTACGAGCCGGCGGCCGCGTTGGCCGCGGTCAGGCTCCAGGCCCCGTTCAGGCTGGACGGCATCACCTGCGGGAACAGGGCGAGGAAGAGCATCGCGGTGGACGCCACCACGCTCAGCCCGGAGGCGACGAAGGCCCGCCCCTCGCGGGCGCCGAAGTTGAAGCCCAGGGACACCAGTACCGCGAGCACGGCGACGGCCTCGGCGATCAGGCTGCGGACATTGCCGGTGCCGATCTGGGTCCAGGTCAGGAACGCCAGCAGCAGCAGGACGGCCAGCACACCTGCCCGCTGCGCCAGGTGCCGCGCCCGGTGGCGGATGCTGCCCACCGTCTTCAGCGAGGCGAACACCGCGCCGTGGAAGGTGAAGAGCACGGTCGTGGTCACGCCGCCCAGCAGCGCGTAGGGCTGGACCAGTTCGGTGAGGCCGCCGTGGTACTCGTGGTCGGCGCCGATCGGCAGGCCGTGGACCATGGCGGCGAACAGCACGCCCCACAGGAACGCCAGCACCAGCGAGGTGACGAAGACGATCGCCTCCCAGTTGCGCTTCCACCGCTCGCCGTCGCGCTTGTGCCGGTACTCGAAGGCAACACCGCGCAGGATCAGGCAGAGCAGGACGACGAACATCGGCAGGTAGAAGCCGCTGAACATCGTGGCGTACCAGTCGGGGAAGGCGGCGAAGGTCGCGCCGGCCGCGGTGACCAGCCAGACCTCGTTGCCGTCCCAGACGGGGCCGATGGTGTTCAGCAGGACGCGGCGCTCGGTCTCCCCGCGGGCGAGCACCCGGGTCAGGATGCCCACGCCGAAGTCGAAGCCCTCGAGGAAGAAGTAGCCGACCCACAGCAGGGCTATGACGAAGAACCAGAGGTCATGGAGATGCACGGTTCCGGACTCTCTCTCAACTGTTCAGTAGGCGAAGGCGAGCGGCTTGTCGGCGTCCCTCGGGGAGCCTTCCAGCGTGGAGTCTCCGCCGAGCTTGATGTCCCTGAGCGGTGGCCGCTCGGAGGTGACCGGTCCGCCGCCCGCGTACTTCACCAGCAGCTTGAGCTCCACCACGGCGAGCGCGATGTACAGCAGGCTGAAGCCGATGAGCGTGACGAGCTGTTCGGTCAGCGAGACGTTCGGGGAGACCGCGTCCACGGTGCGCAGCAGGCCGGTGACGGCCCAGGGCTGACGGCCCATCGCGGTGAAGATCCAGCCGAAGGAGTTGGCGATCACCGGGAAGGCCAGGGTGAAGATGCCGGCCCGCCAGGCCAGCCCGCTCGCCATGGCGCCCAGTTCACGGTTCTTGGTGAGCATCAGCCGGGGGACGTCGAACGAGCCGGTGCGGTGCTCGGGGGCGAGCCAGAACTTCCGCCGTGTCAGCCAGAGCCCGGCAGCGCCGAGGCTGGCGGAGGTCATGCCGAACAGGATCATCGCCCGGAAACCCCAGTACGTCATGGGGACGTTCGGGATGTACTCGGATGGTGCACCGCCGTACTCGGCCGCCTCGGCCCTGGCCGTGTCGTTGATGCCGGGTACCGCCGAGTGGAAGTCCTTGTGCGCCAGGAAGGAGAGCAGGCCGGGGACCTGGACGTCGACGCTGTTGCGCTGGTGGGCGGTGTCCGGCACGGAGAAGGCGGAGAAGGGGGCCGGTGCCTCCTTGTCCCACAGTGCCTCGGCGGCGGCCATCTTCATCGGCTGCTGCTCGAACATCACCTCGCCGAGCTTGTCCCCGCTGATCGCGGTGCCCAGGCCGAAGATCACGGCCAGCACCAGGCCGAGCCGCAGCGAGGTCCGCATGGCCGCGACCTGCTTGAGGTCGGTGGGCCGGCCCCGGCGCTGCAGCCGGGCCGCGCGCCACAGGTGGAGGGCGGAGATGCCCATGACGAAGGCGGCGCCGGTGAGGAACGCGGCCGTCAGGGTGTGGGCGACCACCACCAGGTTGAGCCTCTGGAAGAGCACCGCGCCGATGTCCGTCAGATGCGCCTTGCCGGCCGCCTTGTCGAGGCTGAAGCCGACCGGGTTCTGCATGAAGGAGTTGGCGGCGAGGATGAAGTACGTCGACAGGATGGTGCCGAGGGACACCATCCAGATGCACGCGCAGTGCACCTTCTTGGGCAGCTTGTCCCAGCCGAAGATCCACAGGCCGATGAAGGTGGACTCGAAGAAGAAGGCCAGCAGGGCCTCCAGAGCGAGCGGTGCGCCGAAGACGTCGCCCACGAAGCGGGAGTAGGCGGACCAGTTCATCCCGAACTGGAACTCCTGCACCAGCCCGGTGACGACACCGATGGCGATGTTGATCAGGAAGAGCTTGCCCCAGAACTTGGTGGCGTGGAAGTACTTCGTCCTGCCCGTGCGGACGTACGCCGTCTCCAGGCCCGCCGTGATCGCCACCAGGCTGATGGTGAGGGGCACGAACAGGTAGTGGTAGACGGTGGTCATCCCGAACTGCCATCGCGCGATGGTGTCCGGGGCCAATGCCAGGTACACGGCAGGTATCTCCCGAATGTGAATTCTTGCTCGCTGTTCTCAGGCCAGCGTCGGGCAATTTTTCGCCCGAGTCAAAGAGGGGCGGTCGATCGGGTAATAGGCGGTAGTTATCCTCACCCCGACGGTGCCGGCCTTGGCAGCATCATGCCTGGTCACCGCTGTGCAGGGAAATGCGCGATGCTTCGGAAATCGAGCGGCTCCGGAAGATAAGCGGTACCTATCGCGCGATCGATACGGCCTCTTTGACTTTCCTTCCGGGAATCAAAGAAAATGCCGTTCGGCGGGATTCGTATTCACGAAAGAGGCAGACACACCATGAGCAGCAGCATCGAGGATCCGATCGACGAACTGACGGTCACGCCTCCCAAGACGTGGGCGACGGGTGTCCCGGCCGTCACGCACGCGCTGGAGTACTCGCTCAGTCAGACCTCCCCGCGGCGCACCATGCTCACGCTGCTGAACATCAACCAGGTCGACGGCATCGACTGCCCCGGCTGCGCCTGGCCCGAGGACAAGAAGCGGCACTTCAACGAGTACTGCGAGAACGGCGCCAAGCACATCAACGACGAGGCCACCTCACGCCGCGTCACCCGGGAGTTCTTCCAGCAGTACTCGATCGCCGAGCTCGACTCGAAGTCCGACTACTGGCTCAATCAGCAGGGCCGGCTCACCGAGCCCATGGTGAAGTGGCCCGGCGCCACCCACTACGAGCCCGTCACCTGGGAGAAGGCGTTCGAGGTCCTGGCGAAGGAGCTGAAGCAGCTCACCTCGCCCGACGAGGCGATGTTCTACGTCTCGGGCCGCCTGAACAACGAGGCCGCCTTCCTCCTCCAGCTGTTCTCCCGCGCGTTCGGCACCAACAACCTGCCGGACTGCTCCAACATGTGCCACGAGTCCACCGGCTGGGGTCTGGGCGCCGCGCTCGGCATCGGCAAGGGCAGCGTCTCGCTGGACGACATCCACCACTCCGACCTGATCTTCCTGGTCGGCCAGAACCCCGGCACCAACCACCCGCGCATGCTGGCCGCGCTGGAGGAGACCAAGCGCAACGGCGGCGAGGTCGTCGCGGTCAACACCCTCCCCGAGGCCGGCCTGATGCGGTTCAAGCACCCGCAGAAGGCACGCGGTGTGATCGGCAACGGCACCCAGATCGCCGACCAGTTCGTGCACATCCGCGCGGGCGGCGACATGGCCCTCTTCCAGGGCCTCGGCAAGCTGCTGCTGGACGCCGAGGACGCCGCGCCGGGCACCGTGCTCGACCACGCGTGGATCGGCAAGAACTCCCGCGGTTTCCAGGAGTTCGCCGAGAGCGTCCGCAAGATCTCCTGGGACGACATCCTCCTCGCCACGGGTCTGACCCTGGACGAGATCAAGGCGGTCCACGAGCGGGTCATGAGGAGCAAGAGCGTCATCGTCTGCTGGGCGATGGGCGTGACCCAGCAGAAGCACGGCGTCGCCACCATCCGCGAGATCGTCAACTTCCTGATGCTGCGCGGCAACATCGGCAAGCCCGGCGCCGGTGTCTGCCCCGTGCGCGGCCACTCCAACGTGCAGGGCGACCGCACCATGGGCGTCTGGGAGCAGATGTCGGACGCCTTCCTGGACGCGCTCGGCCGCGAGTTCGGCTTCGAGCCGCCCCGCCACCACGGCTACGACGCCGTACAGGGCATCCGCGCGATGCACGAGGGCAGGGCCAAGTTCTTCCTCGGCGTGGCCGGCAACTTCGTCCGCGCCACCCCGGACAGCGAGTACACCGAGCAGGCGATGCGCAACTGCTCGCTGACCGCGCACATCTCGACCAAGCTCAACCGCTCCCACACCGTCTGCGGCGACACCGCGCTGCTCCTGCCCACCCTGGGCCGAAGCGACCGGGACATGCAGAACGGCGTCGAGCAGTGGATCACCGTCGAGGACTCGATGAGCGACGTCCACCGCTCGCACGGCAAGCTGCCCCCGGCCTCCAAGCACCTGCTCAG
The DNA here is from genome assembly GCF_002154615.1 of Streptomyces recifensis. Classification (NCBI taxonomy): domain Bacteria; kingdom Bacillati; phylum Actinomycetota; class Actinomycetes; order Kitasatosporales; family Streptomycetaceae; genus Streptomyces; species Streptomyces recifensis. The sequence goes on along the minus strand of NZ_MUNH01000776.1, from coordinate 531 downwards.
CGAGGTCGCCATCATCAGCCGCCTGGCGATCGCCGCCCTCGGCGACAAGTACGGCATCCCGTGGGAGAGCTTCGAGACCGACAACGACCGGATCCGGGACCGGATCTCGCGGGTCGTCCCCGGTTTCGAGAACTTCAACGAGCGAGTCCGGCAGCCCGGAGGCTTCAACCTGCCCAGCCCGGTCAACAGCGACACGTTCCCGACGCCCAGCGGCAAGGCCGAGTTCTGGGCCAGCCGGTTCGAGATGCCGCACGTGCCCGCCGGCCACCTGCTGCTCCAGACGCTCCGCTCGCACGACCAGTGGAACACCATTTGGTACGCGCCCAACGACCGCTACCGGGGCATCCACAACGCCCGCCGTGTCGTCATGGTCAACCCGGCCGACCTGGAGCAGTTCGGCTTCCGCGACGGTGACACGGTCGACCTGGTCAGCGTGTGGACCGACAAGGAGCGCCGCGCCGAGTCCTTCAAGGTCGTCGCCTACCCGACGAGCCCCGGCTCCGCCGCCGCCTACTACCCGGAGACCAATGT
>NZ_MUNH01000775.1:0-2372 GCF_002154615.1 Streptomyces recifensis | reverse complement strand
GCGCAGGGCGTCGTTGGAGCCGTACAGCAGGGTGTCGTGGCGTGTGCGGTGGATCGTCTCCAGCTCTTTCATGAGCTGCTGGTCGTCCAGTCGGCTGGGGTCGACTCCGGTCATGGTGGTGCCCCCGTTCGTCGGGTTCCGCGGTCCCGAGGTCCACTGGTCCTGAGGTCCACTGTACGAAGATCCCGCTCCCCCGGCCTCCGCGCGCGTACCCCGGCGGCGGCACAAGAAAGGCGCGCTTCGGGGTAGGGGGTCGAACATGAGCGCAGATGTCGACCTCACCGCTGTCCCGGCCACCGGCCGCACCGTCCTGCGCCGGCTCCTGGCGGCCGACGCCCGGCTCTTCGAGGTGGCCGCCCGGCGGAACTGGCCCGGCGGGCAGAAGGTGCTGCCCCGCCTGAGCCGCAGCGCCAACCACGGCGTGCTGTGGTTCGCCGCGGCCGGCGCGATCGCCGCCACCCGCACTCCGAGAGCGCGCCGGGCCGCCGTGCGGGGGCTCGCCTCGCTGAGCCTGGCCTCGCTGACCGTCAACACCCTCGGCAAGCGGTCGGTGCGCCGCACCCGGCCGGTGCTGGACCCGGTGCCGCTGTCCCGGCGGCTCAAGCGGCAGCCCATCACCACCTCCTTCCCGTCCGGCCACTCCGCCTCGGCCGCCGCCTTCGCGGCCGGGGTCGCGCTGGAGTCCCCGGCGTGGGGCGCGGCGGTGGCGCCGGTGGCCTTCGCGGTGGCGACGTCGCGGGTGTACACCGGCGCGCACTTCCCGAGCGACGTGCTGGCCGGTGCGGCGCTCGGAGTCGGGGCCGCGTTCGTGGTGCGCAAGCTGGTGCCGACGCGGGCGGCCGCCCGCCCGGTGGCCCGGCCGTACGCGGACGCCCCGGCACTGCCGGACGGCGAGGGCCTGGTGATGGTCGCCAACCGCGCCTCGGGCACCGCGGACCGGGTGCGCGCTCTGCACGACGCGCTGCCGCTGGCGGAGATCGTGGAGTGCGAGCCGGAGGAGGTCCGGGCCGAGCTGGCCAAGGCGGCGGCGCGGGCACGGGTCCTCGGGGTGTGCGGCGGCGACGGCACGGTGAACGCGGGCGCGGAGGTCGCCCTGCTGCACGGTCTGCCGCTGGCCGTGCTGCCCGGCGGCACCCTGAACCACTTCGCGTACGACCTCGGGGTGGAGGACGCCGCCGGACTGGCCGCCGCCGTCCGCGCGGGCGAGGCGGTCCAGGTGGACCTCGGCAAGTTCACCGCCGACGACCGCTCCAGCGTCTTCGTGAACACCCTGAGCCTGGGCGTCTACCCGGAGCTGGTGCGCGAGCGCGAGCACTGGTCGCCCCGCATCGGGGGCTGGGCGGCCGGGGTGCTGGGCGCGGTAAAGGTGCTGCGCAGGGACCGGCACCCGCTGGTGGTCGAGGCGGCCGGCAAGCGGCACCCGCTGTGGATGCTGTTCGTCGGCAACGGCGTCTACCGTCGCAGCGGCCTGGGCGCCGGGCGCCGCACCGAGCTGTCGGACGGCCCGCTGGACGTACGGGTGGTGCACGGCAACGGCTGGCCGACGCTGCGTCTGCTGGCGGCCGCCGTGGCGGGCCCGCTCAGCCGGTCCCAGGGCCACGCGGCGGTCCAGCTCGGCCGGCTGCGCCTGTCGGGCCTCGCGCCGGGCACCCCGCTGGCGTACGACGGCGAGGTCACCTCGGTGTCCGGCACGGTGACGGTGGAGAAGCTGCCGGAGATCCTCACGGCGTACAGCCCGCGTCCACTCGGTGCCTGACGGCTCGTCAGTCCGTATCGCGGAACGGCGGTCTCAGCATCCGGGTGGCGGGCGTACCGTGACGCCATGCCGGAGACACGCGAGACCGCCGTCTACACCCACGGGCACCACGAGTCGGTGCTGCGTTCGCACACATGGCGCACGGCCGCCAACTCGGCCGCTTACCTGCTCGGTTCGCTCGAACCGGACATGCGCGTCCTCGACATCGGCTGCGGCCCCGGCACCATCACCGCCGACCTCGCCGCGCTGGTCCCCGACGGCCGGGTGACCGGCGCCGACCGCGCCCCCGGCATCCTGGAGCAGGCCCGCGCCACCGCCGAGAGGCGGGGTCTGGCCAACGTGGACTTCGAGGTGGCCGACGTACACTCCCTCGGCCACCCCGACGGCACCTTCGACGTGGTCCACGCCCATCAGGTGCTCCAGCACGTGGGCGACCCGGTGGGCGCGCTGCGCGAGATGGCCCGGGTGACCCGGTCCGGCGGGCTGATCGCGGTGCGCGACGCGGACTACGCGGCCATGACCTGGTACCCGGCCGTGTCCGGCCTGGACGACTGGCTCGACCTGTACCGGCGCGTCGCGCGGGCCAACGGCGGCGAACCGGACGCCGGTCGGCGGC
>NZ_MUNH01000774.1:0-1759 GCF_002154615.1 Streptomyces recifensis | reverse complement strand
GGACCGAGGCGCAGGAGTGGGGCGAGCTGGCCAACCGGCACGAGCCGGAGCTGCGTACCCACGACCGGTACGGCAACCGCGTCGACGAGGTCGAGTTCCACCCGAGCTGGCACCACTTGATGCGCACCGCCGTCGCCGAGGGGCTGGCCGGCACACCGTGGGCGGAGGACCGCCCCGGAGCGCACGTGGCCCGTACGGCGGGCGGGCTGGTCTGGGGGCACACCGAGGCGGGGCACGGCTGCCCGACCTCCATGACGTACGCGGCAGTCCCCGCCCTGCGCGCCCAGCCGGACCTGGCCAAGGTGTACGAACCCCTGCTGACCAGCCGGGAGTACGAGCCGGGGCTGCGCGTGCCCACCGAGAAGCGGGGCCTGCTCGCCGGAATGGGCATGACCGAGAAGCAGGGCGGCTCCGACGTCCGCACCAACACCACCGTGGCCACGCCGACGGACGAGCCCGGCGTGTACACACTGCGCGGGCACAAGTGGTTCACCTCGGCGCCGATGTGCGACGTGTTCCTGGTGCTGGCGCAGGCTCCGGGCGGCCTCTCCTGCTTCCTGGTGCCACGGGTGCTGCCGGACGGCACCCGCAACACCTTCCGCATCCAGCGCCTCAAGGACAAGCTCGGCAACCGCTCCAATGCGTCCTCGGAGCCGGAGTTCGACCGTACGGTGGCGTGGCTGGTCGGGCCGGAGGGGCGCGGGGTGAAGACGATCATCGAGATGGTCAACTGCACCCGGCTGGACTGTGTGATGTCCTCGGCCACCCTGATGCGCAAGGCCCTCGTCGAAGCCGGCCACCACGCCCGGCACCGCAGCGCCTTCGGCGCCCCCCTGCTCGACCAGCCCCTCATGCGGAACGTCCTCGCCGACCTCGCGCTGGAGTCGGAGGCGGCCACCACCCTGACCCTCCGGCTGGCGGGCGCGGCGGACCGCGCGGTGCGCGGCGACGAGGGTGAACGGGCGTTCCGCCGGATCGCCACCGCCGTGGGCAAGTACTGGGTCACCAAGCGGGGCCCTGCGTTCACCGCGGAAGCCCTCGAGTGCCTTGGCGGCAACGGCTACGTCGAGGACTCCGGCATGCCCCGCCACTACCGCGAGGCGCCGCTGCTGTCGATCTGGGAGGGCTCGGGCAACGTCAACGCACTGGACGTGCTGCGGGCGTTGGGCCGGTCACCGGAGAGCGCGGAGTCGTTCTTCGGCGAGCTGGCCCTGGCACGGGGCGCGAATGCCCACCTGGACGCGACGGTGACCTCGCTGAAGCGGGAACTGGCGGAGGCGGACCAGTTGAGCGCGCGGCGGGTGGTGGAGCGGATGGCCCTGGCCCTGCAGGCGTCGCTGTTGGTCCGTCATGCGCCTTCGGCGGTGGCGGACGCGTTCTGCGCGACACGGCTGGGGGGTGACTGGGGGCACTCGTTCGGGACGCTGCCTTCCGGGGCGGATCTGGGGGCGATCCTCGATCGGGGGCTGCCGGTCTGAGAGGCGCCGGCGACGGGAGGGCGCTGTTCGGGGGGCTGCCCGCGGGTGCGTCGTCAGCCCGTCATGCGGCCCCACTGGGGGCCCAGGCGGGACCACTCGGTGTCCCAGCGGGACAGGCGGTGGCGTTCCAGGCGGGCCAGTAGGCGGCGGCCGGCGGCGAAGGGGACGACGGCTGCGGCGGTGGCGGCCAGAGTGCCGATGAAGGCGGCTCGGACGGTGGCCTCGGTGGGGGTGGCGGGGCGGTTGGCCAGGCGGCCGTGGTCGTCGGTCCAGATGACGAC
>NZ_MUNH01000773.1:0-4695 GCF_002154615.1 Streptomyces recifensis | reverse complement strand
CCTCGACGAAGGACACCCCGCCTATGCCGGGGTGTCCTTCGTCGAGGCGGACCTGCACTCGGCCGACAGCCGGCACCCGGTCGGCGCCCAAGTGGTCGGCGGCGGCATGCTGTTCGCGCTCGGCGCCGGCCGCGGCTTCCTGGCCCACCGGGAGCCGGACGGCAGCCTGCACGTGTACGCCGCCGTCGAGGCCCCGGAGAGCTGGCTGGACGGCATCGACTTCACCGACCCCGAGGCGGCCGCGCGGTCGGTGCTCAAGGAGTTCGACGGCTGGGACGAGGATCTGCGGGCCCTGGTCGCGGACGCCGACGCGCCCCTGGTTCCCCGCCGCATCCACGCCCTCCCCGTCGGCCACCGCTGGCCGCGCACGCCGGGCGTCACCCTCCTCGGCGACGCGGCCCACCTGATGTCCCCGTTCGCCGGTGAGGGCGCCAACCTGGCCCTGATCGACGGCGCCGACCTGGCCCGCGCCCTCCTCGCCCACCCCGGCGACACGGAGGCCGCCCTCGCCGCCTACGAGGAGCGGATGTTCCCGCGCGCCGAGCACTCGGCCGCGGACTCGGCTCTCATGGGCGGGATGCTGTTCCGGCCGGACGCGCCGGAGCGGCTGTCGGCGATGTTCGCGGGGCACCAGCCGTGGGCCGAGCAGCGGTGATCCGGTCGGCCAGGTCGCACCAGCCCGCCTCCACCCGCGCCATCGGCATGCCGAGCTGGCGGGTCAGGTGGTGGATCAGGGCCGGGTCCAGGTAGGCAAGCAGGACGGGGACGAGGAGTTCGCAGTCCTCGCCTGGCAGCAGTTGGCGCAGCAGCACCAGCAGGTGGGCGCGCATGGCCTGGTTCGAGGGGTGCAGATGGCGCCGGGTGGGCTCGGGCAGCGCGGCCAGTTGCAGGTCGAGCTGGTCGGCGCAGAGGTGCAGCACCGCGACACCGAAGGCGTGCAGCCGCTCGCGCGGGGGCGCGCCGGGGCCCAGCGGAGGCGGGCCCGCGAGGAAGTCGGCCTGGAGCCGGGCGGAAGAGTGGTCCAGCAGGGCGGTGAGGAGCCCGGTGCGGTCGCCGAAGCGGCGGAAGACGGTGCCCTTGCCGACCTTGGCCGCGGTGGCGACGGCCTCCATGGTCACCCCGGCCACCCCGTGCTCGGCGATCAGCCGGGTGGCGGCCTCCAGCAGCCGCGCCCGGTTGCGGGCGGCGTCGGCGCGCAGGCACGGCTCCTCGGGGCCCGTGCCGACCTCCAGCAATCGGGGTGTGTCGACGGGCTCCTGAGGCTGCGGGCAGGGCGGCAGAGCGCTGGACATGAAGACAGCGTAAAGCATCGGGAACAAAACTGGACCCCGGTCCGGTTAGGGTGGTAGAAAATTAAACGGACCCCGGTCCGGATCGTTTCCAGCGTGTTTCACCACCCCTTGGAGTACCTCATGTCCGTTCGCATCCTCGCGCTCGTCGGCAGCCTCCGCGCCGGTTCGCACAACCGCCAGCTCGCCGAGGCGGCCGCCAAGCTCGCCCCCGAGGGCGCCGAGGTAGTGATCTACGAGGGCCTGGCCGACATCCCGTTCTACAATGAGGACATCGACGTCGAGGGCCAGGTCCCGGCCGCCGCCGCCGAGCTGCGTGCCGCCGCCCAGGCCGCCGGCGCGTTTCTCCTCTTCTCTCCCGAGTACAACGGCACGATTCCGGCCGTGCTGAAGAACGCCATCGACTGGCTGTCCCGTCCGTTCGGCGCAGGCGCCTTCGGCGGCAAGCCCGTCGCCGTCATCGGCACCGCCTTCGGCCAGTACGGCGGCGTGTGGGCGCAGGACGAGACCCGCAAGGCCGTGGGCATCGCGGGCGGCAAGGTGATCGAGGACATCAAGCTCTCCATCCCCGGCTCCGTGACCCGCTTCGCCGAGACCCACCCGTCCGACGACGCCGAGGTCGCCGGCCAGCTGACCGAGGTCGTCTCCCGCCTCCACGGCACCGTGGGCGACGTCATCGCCGCCTGACCCTTCGTACGCCAGAGGGCCGCAGTCCACCGGACTCCGGCCCTCTCGCGTGCGCTGGACCTACTTGGCGAACGCGTCCACACCCGTCAGCTCCGCCGACAGGGTCCACAGGCGGGCCGCCTGTCCGGGGTCGGTGGCCCAGTCCTTGACGCCGGCCCAGGTGCCGTCCGCGGGGGCGGGCTCGGCGATGTCGCAGTCCTCCAGGTACAGGCCGCCCAGGCCGTCGAGCCGGGGCGAGGTCGCGGCCCAGACCTGGGTGGCGGCGCCCTGCTCCGGGGTCTTGAAGCCGGCCGGGTTCAGCGGGTTGCCCTGCTCGTCGATCCAGCCGCGCTCGACCATCTCCTCCTTGGGCAGGTGCCGCTGGAGCGGGGTCATGATGCCGCCGGGGTGGAGCGAGAACGCCCGGACGCCGAACTCCCGGCCCAGGGTGTCGAGCTGGAGGGCGAACAGCGCGTTGGCCGTCTTGGCCTGGCCGTACGCCTGCCACTTGTCGTAGCCCTCGGTCCACTGGACGTCGTCCCAGCGGACCGGCGAGAGGTGGTGGCCGCGCGAGGACACCGAGACGACGCGGGCGCCCTCACCGGAGGCGAGCGCCGGCCAGAGGCGGTTGGCCAGGGCGTAGTGGCCGAGGTGGTTGGTGGCGAACTGCGTCTCCCAGCCGGGCCCGACCCGCGTCTCCGGGCAGGCCATGATCCCGGCGTTGCCGATGAGGATGTCGATGCCGCGGCCGGACGCCAGGAACCGCTCGGCGAAGCCGCGCACGCTGTCCAGGTCGCCGAGGTCCAGCTCGTCCACCTCGACGTTTCCGATCCCGGCCAGCTCCTGTCGGGCGACTTCGGGACGCCGGGCCGGGACGACCACATGGGCGCCCGCCTCGGCCAGCGCGCGAGTGGTCTCCAGGCCGAGCCCCGAGTAGCCGCCGGTGACGATCGCCAGCCTGCCCGTGAGGTCGATGCCCCGCAGGATCTCGCCGGCGGTGCTGTCCGCGCCGAAACCCGAACCGATCTTGTGCTGTGCAGGAGTGCTCATGCGCAAAACGCTACGAATTGGAGTGCTCTCGAAGTCAAGCGGTGTACAAGGACGCGCCGGGAACCTGCGCCGGGACGTCGGTGCGCCGATCCTGGAGAGGTGAATCGCCCGCGAGCGAGGGAAGGGGCACGACCATGACCATGGACCCGCCTCCGTTCGACCCGGAACTCGCCGCCGCTCTGGAACCGCTCAAGGACGGGATGGAGCCGGGCCTGACCCCGGACGGCATCGAGGCGGCGCGGGAGAACGCCGCCATGGAGGTGTTCGGCTCGCTGGACCTCACGATGGACGGCGCCTTCGAGGTCGAGGACCGCGAGGTGCCGGGCCCGCCGGGCGCCCCGGACGTCTCGCTGTACATCTGCCGCCCCGCCGCCACCACTCCCGGCGTCCGGCTGCCGGTGATCTACTACGTGCACGGCGGCGGCATGGTCCTCGGCACCAACCGCGCGGGGGTGGACGCACCGCTGTCCCTCGCGCTGGACCTGGGCGGCGCGGTGGTCGTCTCCGTGGAGTACCGGCTCGCCCCCGAGCATCCGCATCCGGCACCGGTGGAGGACGTGTACGCCGGGCTGCTGTGGACCGCGGAGCACGCGAAGGAGCTGGGCGGCGACCCGGAGCGGATCGTCCTCGCGGGCGCCAGCGCGGGCGGCGGCCTGGCGGCCGCCGTGGCCCTGATGCTGCGGGACCGCCAAGGCCCGCCCGTACTGGGGCAGTTGCTCAGGTACCCGATGCTGGACGACCGCAACGACACCCCCTCCAGCCATCAGATGGCGGGCGTCGGCGTCTGGGACCGCACCGCCAACGAGACCGGCTGGAACGCCCTACTGGGTGAGCGCAGGGGCGGCCCGGACGTCTCCCCGTACGCCGCCCCCGCCCGCGCCACCGATCTCGCCGGGCTGCCTCCGGCCTTCCTCGACGTGGGCTCGGCGGAGACGTTCCGGGACGAGGTGGTGGAGTACGCGTCCCGGATCTGGCGGAGCGGCGGGGTGGCCGAACTCCACGTCTGGCCGGGCGGCTTCCACGGTTTCGACGCCTTCGTGCCCGAGGCGGCCCTCTCCAAGGCGGCTCGCGCGGCCCAACTGGGCTGGCTGGAGCGGCTGCTCGCCGACCGGACGGACTGAACCCCGAGGCCCTGCGAGCCGTTGACCGGCCGTTAGGGTGCACGGCGTGAGCACGTACAGCGAAGAGAACGTTCCCGGCCGCTTCGGCCCCCACGCCACCACCGAGGCCGACCCGCGCCAGGTCGGCCCGGTAGCCACCGAGTACACGCCCGAGCGTGACGGTGACCCCGATCCGGGCGAGATCGTCTGGACCTGGGTGCCGTTCGAGGAGAACGACGGCCGGGGCAAGGACCGCCCGGTGCTGGTCGTCGCGCGGGAGGCCGCCGGCACCTTCCTCGCCGTGCAGCTGTCCAGCAAGGAGCACGACGGCGAGCGGGAGTGGGTGGCGATAGGCCAGGGCCCCTGGGACCGCACCGGCCGCGACTCCTGGGTGTCCGTGGAGCGGGTGCTGCGGCTGCACGACGACGGCATGCGCCGGGAGGCGTGCGCGTTGGACCGCATGCGCTTCAACCTCGTCCGGCAGCGGCTGTACGAGCGCTACGGCTGGACCTGACCGCTTCGCGGGGCCCGCCCTACGCCGGGGCCGGCCCCGCGCATGCCCCCGGCGACTCACCCGGTCGGAGCAGACC